>NZ_JBHYJI010000037.1:0-93505 GCF_042740435.1 Streptomyces sp. NPDC059002
CCCCGAAACCGTGGACGTTTCGGGGGCGGCGCTTCCTCATCACTCGCACAGGACAGGAGTTACGACATGACGGACGGCACGCACACGCGCGCACGCACGCGTACCGATACCGGCGCCGATGCGGGCGCCGATACCGGGACCCGTACACCCGTGACGGTCGTCGGGCTCGGCGCGATGGGCGCGGCCCTGGCCGATGCGTACCTCGACGCGGGCCATCCGACGACCGTGTGGAACCGCAGCGCGGGGAAGGCGGCACCGCTCGTCGCCAAGGGCGCGACGCACGCGGCGGAGATCGGGGACGCGGTCGCCGCGAGCCCGCTGGTCATCACCTGTCTGACCACGTACGAGGCCACGCGCGAGGCGCTGGAGCCGGCCGCCGAGGCGCTCGCGGGACGCACGCTGGTCACCCTGAACTCGGGCACCCCGGCGGGGGCCCGCACGATGGCGGCCTGGGCGGCGGACCGAGGGGCGCGATTCCTCGACGGCGCGGTCAAGAACGTGCCCGTGGCCGTGGGCAAGCCGGACACGCTGCTCTACTACGGCGGCGACCGCGCGACCTTCGACGCGTACGCGGACACCTTGCGGGTCCTCGGCGGCGACACCGTGCACCTGGGCACCGACCCCGATCTCGCCGCCCTCTACGAATCGGCCGTGGGCGCCACCCTGCTGCCCGCCCTGGTCGGCTTCTTCCAGGGGGCCGCGCTGGTGCAGGCGCGCGGCCTGCCGGTGAGTTCGATGGTGCGCTACGAGGTGAAGTGGCTGGAGATGATCGGCTCCATCCTGCCGACGCTCGCGGCGGAGATCGACTCCGGCGACTACACCAGGCCCGGCTCCTCCGTCGGCGTGTTCCATGAGGCGATCGGTTACGAGAAGGAGCTGGGTGAGGAGGGGAACGTCGACGGCTCCTGGATCGAACCCCTGAATGAGCTGGTCCGCCGCGCGGTCGAGCAAGGACATCGCGAGCACAGCATCTCGTCGCTGATCGAGGTGCTGAAGCGGGCGTGAACTCCCGTCACCTAGGGGCTCATTGAGGGTCGAGTCGGGGTGGTCCCGGATCTCCCGGACGTGCCGCTCGGGCCACTCTTGAAGGGCACGAGCGGGATGCGCCCGGCCGTGCGGCGGAGTAGACCGGCGGCTGGGAGGGGGCAAGGTCATGCGGCGTGGAACCCTCGTGCGCGCGGCCGACGCGGCCGTCTCGCTGAACGTCTTCGCGCTGACCGGTATCGCCACGGTCCTCGTCACCCGCGCCTTCCTCGCCCAGACCGGCTATCCCAAGCTCGGCGGGGGCGGCGGCAGCCGGCTGCACATCGCGCACATGCTGTGGGGCGGGCTGCTGATGATGGCGGCGATCCTGCTCGCGCTCGCCTTCCTCGGGCGCGCCGCCCGTCTGACGAGTGCCTTCGTCGGCGGCATCGGCTTCGGGCTCTTCATAGACGAGATCGGCAAACAGATCACGGACGAGCCGGGGTACTTCTACCAACCGGCCGCGGGGATCATCTACTTGAGCTTCGCCCTGCTGCTCCTGCTCACGCATCTCATACGCCGCCGCACCGCGGACGCCGCGGCCCTCGGCGCGCGGCAGCGCACGGCGAACGCCGCGGACCTCGCCCTCGCCGGGGTCACCGGTGGACTCACGGCCGACCAGCGCCGGGCGGCGATACGCCTCGTGGAGGGCTCGGACCGCGAGGTGGACGCCGCGCTGCTCCGGCTGCTCGCCGCCGTCCCCGAGCGCCCCTCTCCGCCGCCCGCGTGGTGGCGGGACTGGGCGGCGGGCGCGGGCCGTGCGCTGCGGTGGCTGGCAAGGACCCGGCTGGTGTGCGGCATCGCCGTGTTCTGTCTGCTGACCGAGGCGCTGCTGTTCGCCGTCTGGATGTCCTTCGACCTCTTCGCGGGACAGCTGGCGCACGAACCGCAGCCGGGCGCCAATCTGGCCGTCGCGCTCACCGAGGTCGCGTCGGCGGCCCTGGGCGTGGCCGGGCTGATACGCCTGCGCGGGGACCGGACGGCGGCCCTGCGGCTGTTCAGGGCGGCCCTGCTCGTGGACATCCTGGTCGGCCAGATATTCAAGTTCACGATGGACCAGTTCGCGGCGGTCGTCGAGCTGGGCGTTGACCTGGGGCTGCTCTGGGTGGTCTCCGCGTTCCTCGCCGCTCAGCGTGCCCCGGCGGCGGGCGTGGCGACGGGCGTGGCGACAGGTGCGGCGGCGGGCGTGGCGGCGGACTCCTCCTCGGCGGCGCGTGCGTCGTAGTCGGCGCGGGCCGCGGCGATCTCGTTCTGGTGCTCCTCGGTCCAGGAGACGAGCGTCCGGATGGTGTGGTGCAAGGTGCCGCCGAGCGGGGTGAGTTCGTACTCGACGCGGGGCGGCACGACGGGGTGCACGGTGCGCTTCACCAGGCCGTCGCGCTCCAGCTGCCGCAGGGTGACCGTCAGCATGCGCTGGCTGATCCCGTCGATCTCGCGCCGCAGCTCCGTGAAGCGCAGGCGGCGGCGGTCCAGGAGCGCGATGACGAGCAGCGACCACTTGTCGGCGACCCGGTCGAGGATCTGCCGCACCTGGCAGTCCTCGCGGGTGTCCCACTGGAAGGGGTCGGCGTCCCCGTAGTCCACGGTGCCTTCGCAGTTACTCGGTGACTTCAAAGTGCCTTCTTCCATGCCTGTTGATGGTGCCGCAGGATTCCATTGGTTACAAGAGGGAACCGACCCTCGGGCGAGTAACCACCTCTGGCCACAAAGGAGTTCGATCATGGGTGCACGCGCCTGGGCGCTGCTGCTCGTCCTCTGCGGGACGATCTTCCTGGAGGGCATCGACATCGCCATGGTCGCGATCGCGATCCCCTCGATCAGGTCGGACCTGGGTCTTTCGACCGGCATGGCGGCCTGGGTCGTCAGCGCCTACGTCCTCGGGTACGCGGGCTTCACCCTGCTCGGCGGCAGGGCGGCGGATCTGCTCGGCAGGCGGCGGATGTTCCTCACCTGGCTCGGGGTCTTCATGGTCTTCTCGGGGCTCGGCGGCTTCGCGACCGAGGGGTGGATGCTGGTCGTCGCGCGGTTCGTCACCGGGGTGGCCGCGGCGTTCATGACGCCCGCCGCGATGTCGATCATCACCACCTCGTACGCGGAGGGGCCCGAGCGGAACAAGGCGCTGCTGGTCTTCGCCGGGACGTCGGCGGGCGGCTTCTCGCTCGGCCTGGTCGTCGGCGGGCTGCTCACCGAGATCGGCTGGCAGTGGGTGTTCTTCACGCCGGTGTTCTTCGCGGCCGCGGTCCTCGCGGCGGCGCTCCGGCTCATCCCGGCGGAGCGGGAGCGTGCCGGTACGGGCCGGGCGCGGCGGTTCGATCTGCCGGGGGCCGCGGCGGCGGCCGGGGCGATGCTGCTGCTCGCGTTCGGCATCGTGCGGCTCGAACACGGCGTCGCGGACTGGCCGTTGACGGTCGCCGCGGCGGTCGCGGGGCTGCTGCTCGTCGGGACCTTCGTGCGGATCGAGCGGCGTACGGCGGATCCGCTGGTGCGGCTCGGGATCTTCCGTACGGGGTCGGTGGTGCGGGCCGGGCTCGGGGCGCTGCTCTACCTCGGGGCCTTCATGGGCTTCCAGTTCGTCCTGACGCTCTACCTCCAGGACCTGCGCGGCTGGTCGTCCTGGCAGACCGCCGTCGCGATGATCGTCCTCGGCTGCGACGTGATCCTCTCGCCGACGCTCACGCCACGCCTGGTCAGCCGGTTCGGCAACGCGCGCGTGATTTTGGGCGGCTTCCTCGTGGCCGCGGTGGGGTACGGCCTCTTCCTGCCGGTCGGCGCGGACTGGCCGTACGCCGCGATGTTCCCGACCCTGCTGCTCGCGGGCACCGGCTTCGCGCTCACGCTCGGGCCGCAGATGATCGCGGCGACGGACGGCGTCGCCGAGCGCGAGCAGGGTCTGGCGAGCGGACTGCTGCAGACCGCCACGCAGTTCGGCGCGGCGATCGGCATATCGGCCGTGACGGCGGTGTACGGCCTGGTCTCGGCGGGCTCGCATGGGGGCTCGCACGCGGGCCCGGGTGCTGCCGGTGCCGGTGCCGGTGCCGGTGCCGGTGCGGCTGGCGGGGCGGACCTGGCGGCGTTCCGTTGGGCGCTGGTGGTGCCGGTGGTCATGGCGGTCCTGGGCACGGTCGTCGCGGCGGTCGGTGTGCGCGGGAGCCGGGGCGGAGGGCGGGGCGAGGGTGGCGGCAGGACCCGGACGGTCGCGGGCAGGACCCGGAGGTCCGAGGGCAGCGCTCAGACCGTCGCGGGCAGTGCTCAGACCGCCGTCCTGAGCGACCCGGAGTCCGACCGGCGCGCGGTCAGGGAGGCCCGGTAGCCGCTCGGCGCGATGCCCCGGATCCGCTTGAAGGCGTCGCTGAAGCCGAACCCGTCGGCGTACCCCACCTGCCCCGCCACGGCGGCGACCGTCGCGCCCGGCTCGGCGAGCAGTTCGGCGGCGAGCGTCATCCGCCACTCGGTGAGGTAGGCCATCGGGGGCTTGCCGACCAGCTCGCTGAAGCACTTGGCGAACGCCGCGCGCGACACCCCGGCGTGCGCGGCGAGCGCCGCCACCGTCCAGGGCCTGGCCGGCTCGTCGTGCAGGGCGCGCAGGGCGGGGCCGACCACGTCGTCGCCGAGCGCGCGGTACCAGGCGGGCGGGCAGGACTCCGGCAGGTCGAACCACTCGCGCAGGGTGCAGGCCAGCATCCAGTCGAGCATGCGGTCCATCACGTACTGGCGGCCCGGCCGGTCGGCGGCCACCTCGGCGGCGATCAGCTCCACGATCGGCAGGCACTCCTCGTCGGACGGCACGACGAGCAGCGGCGGCAGGGCGCTGATCAGCCGCCGTCCGACGGAGCTGTCCAACTGATAGGCACCGGTGACCAGTTCACACTCCCCGGCACTCGCACCCGCACTCGCACTCGCACCCGAACCCACGCCCGCACCCGAGCCCACGCCCGCACCCGAGCCCACGCCCGCACCCGAGCCCACGCCCGCCCCCGCGCCGGGCTCCGCGGCAGTCAGCGTGAACGGCTCCGTCGTACAGACGACCGCGGTACCGCCCTCGTACAGGGTCCGTGGCTCGCCCGGTACCGCGGTGATCCGCGCCGCACCGCGCACCACCGTGATCAGTTCGAGCGCCGCGCCATCGGTGCACGTCATCTCCCACGGGCCCGCCAGGACGGCACGGTCGAACCGCGCGCCGTCCGCGCGCACCCCTCGCAGCAGATCACCCAGAGCGTCCATGCCTCCACGGTAGACGCACACCCATCCATGGGAGACAGCTGCCCATGTCCCCGCTGCGGCCAAGGCAGTTGGCTTGACCCATGACGAACACCGAGCAGAACACCACGACCCCCACCCCCGACACCGCCCCCTTCCTCGTCCTCGGCGCGACCGGCAAGACGGGCCGCCGCGTGGTGGCCGGGCTGCGCGAGGCGGGCCACACCGTCCGCGCCGCGTCGCGCAGCGCCGACACCCGCTTCGACTGGGCCGACCGCGCCACCTGGGGCCCCGCTCTTGAGGGTGTGCGGGCCCTCTACCTGGTCGCCCCGAACGACCCCGAGCCGATCGCCGACTTCGTCGCGCAGGCGAAGGCGGCGGGCGTGCGCCGCTTCGTGGTCCTTTCGGGCCGCGGCATCGAGGTGTACGGCGAGTCGTTCGAGCCGGGCATGGCGGAGGCGGAACGCGCGGTGCGCGAGGCGGGGGTCGACTGGACCTTCATCCGCCCCAACAACTTCTCGCAGAACTTCGACGAGGACATGTTCCACGCGCCGCTGCTCGCCGGGCGCCTCGCCCTGCCCGTCGGCGATGTGCCGGAGCCGTTCATCGACGTGGCGGACATCGCCGACGTGGTGGTCGCGCTCCTCACCGAGGAGGGTCACACCCACCGTACGTACGAGCTCACGGGCCCGCGCGCCCTCTCCTTCGGCGACGCGGTCGCGGAGATCGCCGCGGCGTCGGGGCGCCCGATGCGCTTCGAGCACCTCACGGGGGACCAGTACGTGGCCGAACTCCTCGCGGAAGGAGTCCCCGAGTCCGTCGCCCGCGCCCTGGCCGACGTCTTCGTCTTCCTCTCCACGGGCCACAACTCATCCACCACAACGGCGGTCAGCGACATCCTGGGCCGAGAGCCGCGCGACTTCTCCACCTACGTCAAGTCCCGCGCGGAGGCAGGCGCCTGGGCCTGACGAGCCCCGAAGGGGCGCGGGAAACTGCGCGCCCAGCCACAACGAGCCCGCAGCAGAAGACGTCAGACGGCAGGCTCCCGCTCACCCCGGTCCGAGGCGGACGCCCGCGCAGCGCCCCCCTTGGCCGCAGCCACCCGCACCGCGTTGCGCCGCGCGACGCGCAACGCGTCCCACGTCAGCAGCGAGAGCGCGAGCCACACCAGCGCGAAGCCCGCCCACCGCTCGGCCGGCATCGCCTCGTGGAAGTACAGGATCCCGAGCAGGAACTGGAACACGGGCGCGAGGTACTGCAGCAGCCCCAGCGTGGAGAGCGGCACCCGGATCGCCGCGGCCCCGAAGCAGACGAGGGGAGCGGCGGTCACCACGCCGGTGGCGGCGAGCAGCGCCGCGTGCCCGACGCCCTCCGTCCCGAACGTCATGTCGCCCTGCGTGCCGATCCACACCAGATAGCCGACGGCGGGCAGGAACTGCACGGCGGTCTCGGCGGCAAGGGACTCCAGGCCGCCGAGGTTGACCTTCTTCTTGACCAGGCCGTACGTCGCGAAGGAGAACGCGAGGACGAGCGAGATCCAGGGCGGGCGGCCGTAGCCGAAGGCGAGCACCAGGACCGCGGCGAGCCCGACGCCGACCGCCGCCCACTGCACGGGCCGCAGCCGCTCGCCGAGCAGCAGGACGCCCATGGCGATGGTGACGAGGGGGTTGATGAAGTAGCCGAGCGAGGCCTCCACGACGTGGCCGGAGTTCACGGACCAGATGTAGACGCCCCAGTTGACGGTGATGACCGCCGCGGCGAGCGCCACCAGGCCCAGCCTGCGCGGCTGCCGGATCAGCTCGCCCGCCCAGGCCCAGCGCCGTACGAAGAGCAGCGCGATGCCGACCACGACGAGCGACCAGGCCATCCGGTGGGCGAGGATCTCGGCGGCACCGGCCGGTTTGAGCAGCGGCCAGAAAAGGGGAACCAGGCCCCACATTCCGTACGCGGCGAAGCCGTTCAGCAGCCCGATCCGCTGCTCGCTCCCCGACTGCCCGGCTGCTCCGCTGTTCACGGCCCCTCCTCGGTGCTCGGCAGCCCCACGCTGCCCACTGAAGGTAGCGCCGGGAGCCCTCACCTGTCATGCCCGTATCGACGAGACGCTCATGACACGGTGGAGCCCGCCCCGCGTCAGCCCTTGAGCGCGCCGGACACGGCGTCGGCGAGCGGCGTGGTGGGCCGCCCGATCAGCCGCGCCAGGTCCCCGCTCGTCCCGGCGAGGCGCCCCCGCCCGATGGCCGCGTCCACGTCGACGAGGATCGCCGCCATCGGCTCCGGCACCCCCGCGCCGGTCAGCACCGCGAGGTGCTGCTCGGCGGGGACGTTCGCGTACGAGATGTCCTTGCCGCTGCGGGCCGCGACCTCGGCGGCGTACTCGGCGAGGCTCCACGCCACGTCGCCGCTCAGTTCGTAGGCCTTGCCCTCGTGGCCCTCGCCGGTCAGCACGGCGACGGCGGCCGCGGCGTAGTCGGCGCGGGAGGCGGAGGCGATGCGGCCGTCGCCCGCGGAGCCGACGACGGCGCCGTGCTCCAGGACGGGGGCGAGGTGCTCCGTGTAGTTCTCGTGGTACCAGCCGTTGCGCAGGAAGGTGTGCGGCAGGCCGGAGTCGAGGATGAGCCGCTCGGTCTCCTTGTGCTCGGCGGCCAGGTCGAAGTCGGCGTCGGGGCCGCCGAGGATCCCCGTGTACGCGAGGAGCGCGACGCCCGCCGCGCGCGCGGCGTCGATCACGGCGCGGTGCTGCGGGACGCGGCGGCCGACCTCGCTGCCGGAGATCAGCAGGACGCGGTCGCCCGCGGCGAAGGCGCCGCGCAGCGTCTCGGGGGCGCTGTAGTCGGCGACGCGCAGTTCGATGCCGCGCGCGGCGAGGTCGGCGGCCTTGTTCTTGTCGCGGACGACGGCCGCGATCTGCTCCGCGGGGACCTGGGCGGCGAGCAGACCTTCGACGACGAGGCGGCCGAGGTGTCCGGTGGCTCCGGTGACGACGATGCTCATGACTGAAATCTCCTGTTTCGACCGGCGAAGTTCGGTATGGCACTCACCCTAGCTCCGGCACTAACTATTCGTAAGTACCCACTTTGAAGTAAGGTACTTGCATGGCTGTAAGTAACGAGGCGGGCCGCGGCAGCGAGGCGATGTGCCCCTACCGACTGGTCCTGGAGCACGTCACCAGCCGCTGGGGCGTCCTCATCCTGATCGCGCTCGAAGAGCGCTCGTACCGCTTCAGCGAGCTGCGCCGCGCGATCAGCGACATCAGCAGGGTCAGCGAGAAGTCGCTGACCCAGACCCTGCAGACCCTGGAGCGCGACGGCCTGGTGCACCGTGACGCCAAGCCGGTCATCCCGCCCCGCGTCGACTACTCCCTCACGGAGCTCGGCCGCGAGGCCGCCGTCCAGGTCAGGACCCTCGCGACCTGGACGGAGCGGCGCATGGACGAGGTGCAGAAGGCCCGCCGGGCGTACGACGAAGCCCGGTCCTGACGGATCAGGACCGGGCTTCGCGCACAGCGGTTCGGGCTAGCCGACGACCGTCCAGGTGTCGCCGCCCGCGAGCAGCGCGGCGAGGTCGCCCTTGCCGTTCTGCTCGATGGCGCTGTCGAGCTGGTCGGCCATGAGCGTGTCGTACACCGGGCGCTCGACGTCGCGGAAAACGCCGATCGGCGTGTGGTGCAGGGTGTCCGGGTCGGCGAGCCGGGAGAGCGCGAACGCCGTCGTCGGCGACGTGGAGTGCGCGTCGTGGACGAGGATGTCGCCCTCGTTCTCCGGGGTGACGGCGACGACCTTCAGGTCACCGGTCACCGCGTCGCGGACCACGCCCTTGGTGTTGTCGGCGCCGAAGCGGATCGGCTGCCCGTGCTCCAGGCGGATCACCGCCTCCTCGGCCTGCTGCTTGTCCTTGAGGACCTCGAAGGCGCCGTCGTTGAAGATGTTGCAGTTCTGGTAGATCTCCACCAGTGCGGTGCCGGGGTGCTCGGCGGCCTCGCGGAGCACCTGCGTGAGGTGCTTGCGATCGGAGTCGACCGTCCGTGCCACGAAGGACGCCTCGGCGCCGATCGCCAGCGAGACCGGGTTGAAGGGCGCGTCGAGCGAACCCATCGGCGTCGACTTGGTGATCTTGCCGACCTCGGACGTCGGCGAGTACTGGCCCTTGGTGAGGCCGTAGATCCGGTTGTTGAAGAGCAGGATCTTCAGGTTCACATTGCGGCGGAGGGCGTGGATGAGGTGGTTGCCGCCGATGGACAGCGCGTCGCCGTCACCGGTGACCACCCAGACGCTCAAGTCCCGCCGCGATGAGGCGAGTCCGGTGGCGATCGCCGGGGCGCGGCCGTGGATGGAGTGCATCCCGTACGTGTTCATGTAGTACGGGAACCGGGAGCTGCACCCGATGCCCGAGACGAAGACGATGTTCTCCTTCGCCAGACCCAGTTCGGGCATGAAGCCCTGCACGGCGGCCAGTACGGCGTAGTCGCCGCAGCCGGGGCACCAGCGCACCTCCTGGTCGGACTTGAAGTCCTTCATGGACTGCTTGGCCTCGGCCTTGGGCACCAGGGAAAGCGCTTCGATCGTGCTCCCGGTCCCCTCCGACTCGGCCGTCTTCGTGTCAGCCATCGATGGCCTCCTTGAGAGCCGTGGCAAGCTGCTCGGCCTTGAACGGCATTCCGTTCACCTGGTTGTACGAGACCGCGTCCACCAGGAACTCGGCGCGGACGAGGGTGGCGAGCTGACCGAGGTTCATCTCGGGAATCACCACCTTGTCGTAACGCTTGAGTACCTCCCCCAGATTCCGCGGGAACGGGTTGAGGTGGCGCAGATGGGCCTGCGCGATGGGCTCGCCCGCCGCGCGCAGCCTGCGGACCGCCGCGGTGATCGGGCCGTACGTCGAACCCCAGCCGAGCACAAGGGTCTTGGCGTCGCCGCCCGCGTCGTCGACCGCCAGGTCGGGGACCTCGATGCCGTCGATCTTGGCCTGGCGGGTGCGGACCATGAAGTCGTGGTTGGCCGGGTCGTACGAGATGTTGCCCGTGCCGTCCTGCTTCTCGATGCCGCCGATGCGGTGCTCAAGACCCGGCGTGCCCGGGATCGCCCAGGGACGGGCAAGGGTCTGCGGGTCGCGCTTGTAGGGCCAGAACACCTCGGTGCCGTCGTCCTCGGTGTGGTTGGGGCCCGAGGCGAACTGGACGCGCAGGTCCGGGAGTTCGTCGACGTCGGGGATGCGCCACGGCTCCGAGCCGTTGGCCAGATAGCCGTCGGAGAGCAGGAAGACCGGGGTGCGGTAGGTGACGGCGATCCTGGCCGCCTCGAGGGCCGCGTCGAAGCAGTCGGCGGGCGTCTTCGGCGCCACGATCGGCACCGGGGCCTCGCCGTTGCGGCCGTACATCGCCTGCAGCAGGTCGGCCTGCTCGGTCTTGGTCGGCAGGCCCGTGCTCGGACCGCCGCGCTGGATGTCCACGATCAGCAGCGGCAGTTCGAGGGAGACGGCGAGGCCGATGGTCTCCGACTTCAGCGCGACACCGGGCCCTGAGGTGGTGGTGACCGCGAGCGAACCGCCGAAGGCCGCGCCGAGCGCCGCGCCGATGCCCGCGATCTCGTCCTCGGCCTGGAAGGTGCGCACGCCGAAGTTCTTGTGCTTGGACAGCTCGTGCAGGATGTCCGAGGCCGGCGTGATCGGGTACGAGCCCAGGTACAGCGGCAGATCGGCCTGGCGGCCCGCCGCGATCAGGCCGTACGACAGGGCGAGGTTCCCGGAGATGTTGCGGTACGTGCCGGTCGGGAACGCCTGCGACGCCGGGGCGACCTCGTAGGAGACCGCGAAGTCCTCGGTGGTCTCGCCGAAGTTCCACCCCGCGTGGAACGCCGCGATGTTGGCCTCGGCGATGTCCGGCTTCTTGGCGAACTTGGTCCGCAGGAACTTCTCGGTGCCCTCGGTCGGCCGGTGGTACATCCACGACAGGAGGCCGAGCGCGAACATGTTCTTCGAGCGGCCCGCGTCCTTGCGCGAGAGGTCGAAGTCCTTCAGCGCCTCCACCGTCAGCGTGGTCAGCGGCACCGGGTGCACGCTGTAGCCGTCCAGGGAGCCGTCCTCCAGCGGCGAGACCTCGTAACCGACCTTCTGCATCGCCCGTTTGGAGAACTCGTCGGTGTTGACGATGATCTCCGCGCCGCGCGGCACGTCGGCGATGTTGGCCTTCAGCGCCGCCGGGTTCATGGCCACCAGCACGTTCGGGGCGTCGCCCGGCGTGAGGATGTCGTGGTCGGCGAAGTGGAGTTGGAAGGAGGAGACACCCGGGAGTGTTCCGGCGGGTGCGCGGATCTCGGCGGGGAAGTTCGGCAGCGTCGACAGGTCGTTGCCGAAGGACGCCGTCTCGGAAGTGAACCGGTCGCCGGTGAGCTGCATGCCGTCGCCTGAGTCACCCGCGAAGCGGATGATCACGCGGTCCAGGCGGCGTACATCCTTCTCACCAGCGTGCTTGCGTTGCTCTCCGACGACTGCCCCGTCGGCCTGCTCGGCTGGGCTACTGACCTGGCTGGTCACTGAACTGGACCTCCCTCGAGGCGGCTGAGCGGAAACGCCAGGACGGCTGACGCCTCCAAGGTCCACCCTACGTCTGTAAGGGTCGCCTTCCTCGGGTAGCTCGCATGATGGACGTGCTTTTGAGACGCCCTTACGTACGGACTTGTCATGGTTTGCCTCGCCCCCCGGCCCTTCATAGATGACGCTCCCCGCTCATCCTTTGGTTCTAGGACTCTTGGCTCGATGACTCTCGACTCGGTGGCTCTCGGTGGCTCCCGCCGCGACTCCCGATGTCCTGGCGAAAGGACTTTCTGCGACTTTCCTTGCGGCGCTCTAGTGGATCCCTAGTGGCTGCCTGAGGGCGGCCTGCCCGCGACGACATCTGACAGGGTGTCAGGTCCTCATGAGTTGAGGTAGGTGAGCACCGCGAGCACCCGGCGGTGATCCCCGTCACTCTGGGACAGGCCGAGCTTCAGGAAGATGTTGCTGACGTGCTTCTCGACGGCGCCGTCGCTCACCACGAGCTGGCGGGCGACCGCGGAGTTCGTCCGACCCTCGGCCATCAGACCGAGTACCTCGCGCTCGCGCGGAGTAAGCCCCGCGAGGACATCCTGCTTACGGCTGCGGCCGAGCAGCTGCGCCACGACCTCCGGGTCGAGCGCCGTGCCGCCGTCGGCCACCCGCACCACGGCGTCGACGAACTCCCGCACCTCGGCGACCCGGTCCTTGAGCAGATAGCCCACACCCCGGCTCGACCCGGCGAGCAGCTCGGTGGCGTACTGCTCCTCGACGTACTGCGACAGCACGAGCACACCGAGGCCCGGGTGCTGGGCCCGCAGATACACCGCGGCGCGCACCCCCTCGTCGGTGTGCGTCGGCGGCATCCGTACGTCGGCGACGACCACGTCCGGCAGCGCGTCCTGCGCCGCGAGCTCCGTGATCGTCTTGATCAGCGCGTCGGCGTCACCCACACCGGCGACCACGTCATGCCCGCGGTCGGTCAGCAACCGGGTCAGGCCCTCCCTGAGCAGCACTGAATCCTCGGCGATGACCACCCGCACTTTGTCCTCCACTGTTTCGGCCCCCCGGCGTGCTTGTCTGGCCCGGTCGGCCGACGACCATCGCGTCGGCCGGACACCCGGCACCTCAGTATCGCGCGATCTGCGGTGCCCTACCGGCCCTGTGGACAGACTGCTCGGCCCTCTTCCGTCCGGGCCGGGGTGAAGGAGGCGTCTTCCAGCCGCATGCTCAGGGCCCGCTTCGTCCCGGGGTCCCAGAGTGAGATGCGGTCGCCGTCGGGGCCGAAGGTGACCAGGGGGCGGGTGGTGGGCAGGGGGCCGCCGTAGACGGGCGGCGCCTTGGTGGTGGGGTGGGCGCAGACGAAGTGGGCCTCGATCCCGTAGAAGGGGACGGGGGTAGCGCCTGCGGCGAGCGCGCGCCGGTCCTGTGCGGCCTTGACGTCGGCCAGGTCCAGGGCCGCGTACGTCTGGAGGGCTGCGCCGATGGTGCCCAGGAGCAGCCCCGCGGCCATGGCGAGGCCCAGGGAGAGCCCGGTCCGTGCGAGGGAGCGGTGCAGCAGCCCTCCCACGCCGATGCCCGTGCCCAGTCCGAGCAGCGCGCCCAGGGCGACGAACACCCCGGCTTCAAGGGAATCGGCCCAGCTCGTGGCGGCGGCGCCCGGCAGCCCGAACGCGGAGACGTACGCGTCCTGTGTGACGCCGCCGATCTGCGGCAGGCTCGCGATGAGGGCGGGCACGGCCAACGGCACGAGCCAGGGCAGGACTTGACGCAGCGCGCCGGAGTAACGGGACGCGTGCTGCAGCCCCATGGTCGTGACCACCGACATCGACAGGCTGATGACGACGAGGACTCCGTAGCCCGTCGCGGTCAGCCACAACGGGGGCTGATCCCGCAGGAGATCGCGCCCGTAGGAGATGCCGGCCCAGAGCGCGACCTCCAGGAGGAGCCCCAGGCCGATGATGCGCAGGAACCGCGAGATGGCCGCGTCGGACGTCACGCGGTGCAGCCGGTGCGTGGCGGGGTCGAGCCGCTGGGTGCCGAGCGTGGCGGACAGCTCGGTGGTGTCGGGTTCGCCCTCGTCGTTCTTCGGCATCCCGAGGAAGTGCTCGGGCCACTTCGAGCGGCTGCCCGTGAGATCCAGGACGCGGTCGAACCACGGGGTGTGGACCGGCACGACCTCCCAGTACCGGTGGGCGATCGGCACGGGCTCCCGCTCGACGAGCGCCGCCTCCCGCACCCGCAGCGGCAGCCCCGCCCGCCGTGCCACCCGGTCCACCTCGTACGCGGCGTGCGCCGCCACTCCCCGCCGCGAGCCGAGCAGCCGTACTTCGACGACCCGGGCGACGTACGACGGAGTGATGGCATCCGGCACGTACTCACCGGACTTCGGCTCCCGCACCGGCCAGCCGCACGCGGTCAGCAGCTCCTGCGCCAGGGCGATCTCGTCGGGATCCTCCTGGATCTCCACCAGCACCCGGACCCGGAAGTCGAAGGGCCTGCCGCCCTCCGCCACCTGACTGTCGCCCGGGGGCGCCGCGGGCGGCGGCGTCCGGCCCTCGCGCCGCGCCCGGATCAGGCCCAGAAGACTCTGCTGCATACGGTGCTGCCCCCTGCTCGACGTACGAACTGGGGGCAGCGTGCCAGTGGACCGCGCGGCGGGACCAGAGGCGGTGTGCGGTCAACTCAGCTGTGCCGCCAGGGGAGTTCCGCCGTGATCATCGTCGGGCCGCCCGCGGGCGAGTCGACCACCAGGATTCCGTCGACCGCGTCGAGCCGCTCCGCGAGCCCCGCGAGGCCCGAGCCCGCCGAGACGTCGGCGCCGCCCGTTCCGTTGTCGGTGACCTGGAGCATCAGCCGGTTCTCCGTGCGCCACACGTCGACCGTGCCCTGGCTCGCCCGGCTGTGCTTGCTGATGTTCTGCAGGAGCTCGGAGACCGTGAAGTACGCGATGCCCTCGATGGCGGCCACCGGACGGCTCGACAGATCGACCTCCACCTGGACCGGCACCGTGCAGCGGGCGGCGAGCGCGGAGAGCGCCGCGTCCAGGCCGCGGTCGGTGAGGACCGCGGGGTGGATGCCGCGGGCCAGGTCGCGCAGCTCCTGCAGGGCGACCTTCACCTCGCCGTGCGCCTCGTCCACCATGCGCGCCGCGGCCTCGGGGTCCTCGGCCAGCTTCTCCTTGGCCAGACCCAGGTCCATGGCGAGGGCGACGAGCCGGGCCTGCGCGCCGTCGTGCAGATCGCGCTCGATGCGGCGCAGGTCGGCGGCGGCCGTGTCCACGACGACACCGCGGTCCGACTCCAGCTCGACGACGCGGGTCGCGAGCTGCGAGGGGCCGAGCAGGCCGTGCACCATCACGCGGTCCACGGTCGTCAGGGCCCGCAGGATCCAGGGCGTGGCCAGCGTGACCAGCAGGCCGGTCGCGGCGGTGACGCCGATCTCGAAGGGGTTGTCGAGGTAGATGCTGTGGCCGTTGTCGCCGTAGAGCTGGATGCCGTCCTGCCCGCCGTACATCGGGAAGAGCCAGAACCACAGCGGGTACGTCAGCATCATCCAGCCGTACGACCAGAAGACGACCGCCACGACGAACGAGAACACCGACCACGGCATGAGCAGCAGGCAGTACAGCAGATTCCGCCAGGACGTACCGCTCTTGAGGACGGCGCCGATGTGCGACATCAGGCCGGTCGTGTGCGGGCGCAGCGGCTCGGGCGATGCGATGTCCAGGTGGAGCAGGGCCCGCGCCCTGGTCCGCTCCAGGGCGCCGATGCCGCGGCAGGCGGCCAGCGCGCCCGCCAGGACCGGGATGCCGATGAAGGTGATCAGGAGGCCGGCGCCGAGCGACACCATCGTGATGGCGAAGACGAAGGCGACGATGCCGATCGGCAGGCTCAGCACGGTATAGACGAGCTCCCGCAGGGTGCGGGCCTCGATCGGGGCGCGCAGTCCGGCGGGGATGCGGTGCCGCCGCTTCTCGACGTCGTTCGCCCGGAAGTCCGGCCGGTCCATCTGCGCGTACCCCTGTCCGTATTCCGTGGCCATCGCTGTCGTCCGTTTCTGCTCGGTTGCCGTGCCTCAAGACTCGCCGCTCGGCCGGTCGTGGACCATGGAGTGCGTCGGCGTCTTGAACCGGGGGTTTTCCCTACCCCCGGCGGGGGCCGATCTGCGGCACGGGGTCCGTCGCACGGTCCCGCCAGGGCAGTTCCGCGGTGATCTTCGTGTAGCCGCCCTCCGGAGAGTCGATCACGAAGATCCCGTCGACCGCACCGAGCCGGTCCGCGAGCCCCGCCATGCCGGTGCCCCCGTCGAGCCGCGCCCCGCCCCGCCCGTCGTCCTCCACCTGGATGAGGAGCCGGTCCTCGGAGCGCCACACCTCCACGCTCGCCGTCCTGGCACCGCTGTGCTTGCTGATGTTCTGCAGGAGCTCGGAGACCGTGAAGTACGCGATGCCCTCGATGGCCGCCGCGGGGCGCGCCGGAAGGTCGGCGGTCACCTTCACCGGCACCGTGCAGCGGGCGGCCAGCGAGGACAGCGCGGCGTTCAGACCGCGGTCGGTGAGGACCGCGGGGTGGATGCCGCGGGCCAGGTCACGCAGCTCCTGAAGCGCCAGCTTCACCTCGCCGTGCGCCTCGTCGACCATCAGGGCCGCGGCGTCCGGGTCCTCGAGGAGCTTCTCCTTGGCGAGGCCGAGCCCCATGGCGAGGGCGACGAGGCGGGCCTGCGCGCCGTCGTGCAGATCGCGCTCGATGCGGCGCAGGTCGGCGGCCGCGGTGTCCACGACCACGCCCCGGTCCGACTCCAGTTCGGCGATGCGCCGCTCCAGTTCGTCGGAGGGCGAGAGCAGCCCGCGCACCATCGCCCGGTCGGCGTTGGTCAGGCCGCGCACGATGAACGGCAGCACCGGCCAGGCCACGAAGAGCCCCATCGCGGTGACGCCGAAGGTGAGCACGCCCCAGGGCAGCCGGATGAACGAGTACAGCATGGCGCGCCAGCCCACCGGGTCCTTCAGGCTCGACCACAGCCTGCCGAAGAAGCCCGACGAGCCGATCGCCGGCATCGGGCTCGGCTCGTCGACCCGTACGCCGAGCAGCTTCCTGGCCCGCGCCCGCTCGGCCCTGCCCCACATACGGGCGCCGAGCAGCCCGACCGCCAGCAGCGGAAGGCCGACGACGGTCACCGTCAGGGTGACGCCGATGGACAGCACGGTCACCACGTAGACGAAGCCGACGATTCCCAGCGGCAGGTTCACCAGGAGATACGCGATCTCCTTCCAGGTGTGGCGGCCGTACGCAAAGCGCGCGGGCGGCGGCCGGTCATCGTAAAGAGGCGTGCTGCTTGCGGTCATACGCGCCAGGGTGCCCGGCCCGTCCCCGTATTGCCATGAGGGGGGCCGCCCGGATGGACGGGGGATAACCCCACCTCGCGGTCGGCTGCGCATCCCGCCTCGTGCCCCGCCTCGCCCTGACCGATGCGTGACGCTCTGCTTACCGAGGCTTTAGCAGGCCCTAGACTCCCGTGCGTACAGATCGTCGAACAGGGTCAGGGAAAAGGGCGGTCAGGGAGTGAGGGACTGACGTGCACGTGACGAACGTCGCGGTGAGCTACTACCAGTCGTACTCCGTCGTCGGGCTGCTCGCCCTCGTGGGCGTGCTGTTCGTCGCCGTCGCCTTCGGCGCGGGGCGGCTGCTGCGCCCGGTGGTACCGACCCCCGAGAAACTCCTGACGTACGAGTGCGGCGTCGACCCGGTCGGCGAGGGCTGGGCCCACACCCAGGTCCGCTACTACGTCTACGCGTTCCTCTACGTGATCTTCGCCGTCGACTCGATCTTCCTCTTCCCCTGGGCGACGGTCTTCGCCGCGCCCGGCTTCGGCGCGACGACGCTCGTGGAGATGTTCATCTTCCTCGGCTTCCTCGCCGTCGGCCTGCTGTACGCATACAAGAAGGGCGTCCTGACGTGGACGTGACTCCCTCGGAGCCGGTGCTCCTGCCGGAGCCCAAGCGACTCGGCGCGCTCGCGCGCCTCGCCCCCGAGCCGATGAAGGTGGTCCTCAACTGGGGCCGCCGCTACTCGCTCTGGGTCTTCAACTTCGGCCTCGCCTGCTGCGCCATCGAATTCATCGCCGCGTCCATGGCGCGCCACGACTTCATCCGGCTCGGCGTCATCCCGTTCGCCCCGGGCCCGCGCCAGGCCGACCTGATGGTCGTCTCCGGCACGGTCACGGACAAGATGGCACCCGCGGTGAAGCGCCTCTACGAACAGATGCCCGAACCGAAGTACGTCATCTCCTTCGGCGCCTGCTCCAACTGCGGCGGCCCCTACTGGGATTCCTACTCCGTGACCAAGGGCGTCGACCAGATCATCCCGGTCGACGTCTACGTCCCCGGCTGCCCCCCGCGCCCTGAGGCCCTGCTCCAGGGCATCCTGAAACTCCAGGAGAAGATCGCACGCGAGTCCCTGGGCGAGCGATACGGAAGGAAGCCGCGCCCTTCCACAGCAGCGTTGCGCAGCGGGCTGGTCGGGGCGCCGGGGGTGGTGTCGGGCGGGGGGTCGACTGAGGACTCGGCTGCGGATGCTGCCAAGGCCTCCGCCGGGGACCCGGCCCCGGACGCCGCCAAGGCCCCATCCGAGGACGACGCCGCCAAGGATTCGGCCGCGGACGCCGCCAAGAACGGGGAGGCCCCGGCATGACCGGCTGGCTGCCGAGCGCCGTCGACGAGCTCTTCGGTCCCGATGCGACGGCGGATGAGTCGTACGACGTCCTGACCGTCGACGTACCTGCCGCCCAGTGGATCGCGGCGCTCGAAACCGCCCGCACCACCCTCACCTGCACCTACTTCGACTGGCTGAGCGCGGTCGACGAACCGGGCACCGGCTTCCGCGTCTCCGCGCACGTCGTGGCCCTCGCACCGGTACGCCGTCTCCTCGTCCGTACGACGGTCCCGCACGACGCCCCCGTCCTGCCGACCGCCGTCGACGTCTACGCCGGTGCCGCCTGGCACGAGCGCGAGACGCACGAGATGTTCGGCGTCACCTTCGACGGCCACCCAGGCCTCACCCCGCTGCTGCTCCCCGAGAACTTCGAGGGCCACCCCCTCCGCAAGGACTTCGTCCTGGCCGCCCGCGTCGCCAAGGCGTGGCCGGGCGCCAAGGAGCCGGGGGAGTCCGAGCACGGCGGCCCCAAGCGCCGCCAGATGCTGCCCCCCGGCGTACCCGACCCGAACGAGTGGGGTCCGCTGAAGGGCCAACTCCCTCCGGCCCCGGCCCGCCCGACCCGTGGCGCGGGCCGCGCGGCAGGCGCCGCCGCAGGCCGTGCCGCGGGCGGCGAACGCCCGCCCCGCAGGACCCGCTCGGCCAGCCAGGGCTCGGCAAGCCAGACCACCCCGGAGGCAACCGAGGCACGGCCCGCCGAGGCTCCGCAGCCGACGGCACCGGCCCGCCCGCCGAGGCGCTCGCGCAGCGCGAGCCAGGGCTCCGCATCGCAACGCGCGGCGACACCCGCGCCCCCGGAGCCCCAGCCGGAACCCGCCCCAGAGGCGAAGCCCACCCCAGAGGCGAAGCCCACCCCCGAGGCGAAGCCCGAGCCCGCGCAGCCGTCGGCACCGCGCAGCTCCGACGCCCCGTGGCACCACGCCCGCCCGGCGTTCGACGACACGGAACAGAAGCCGCAACCAAAGGCCGAGCAGCCGGAACCTGCCGAGCAGCCCGAGCCCGCCACGGACCCCGAGCCCGCCACGGACCCCAAGTCACCCGAGACCCCGGAAAACGGCGAACGCACAGGAGGCACCGAGTGAACGACGCCCTCGACGTCGCCCTGCGCCTCGTCATCGTCTTCGCGGTGTTCCTGGTCCTGCCCCTCGTCATCGGCCAGACCGAGCACAAGGTGATGGCCCACATGCAGGGCCGCCTCGGCCCGATGTACGCGGGCGGCTTCCACGGCTGGGCCCAGCTCGTCGCCGACGGCGTGAAGTTCGCCCAGAAGGAAGACGTCGTCCCGGCCGAGGCGGACCGCCGCATCTTCCAACTGGCGCCCGCCATCGCCCTCCTGCCCTACCTCCTCGTCCTGATCGCGATCCCGATCGGCCCCGGCGAGGGCGCGGTCGGCGAGGTCGTCGACGCGGGCATCTTCTTCGTGCTCGCGGTGATGGGCGTCGGCGTGCTCGGCTCGCTCATGGCGGGCTGGGCGAGCGCCAACAAGTTCTCCCTCCTCGGCGGCCTCCGCACCGCCGCCCAGCTGCTCGCCTACGAACTCCCGATGCTGCTCGCCGCCGCCTCCGTCGCGATGGCCGCAGGAACGGTCTCCCTGCCCGGCATCGTCGACGCCTTCGAGTGGTGGTGGCTGCCGTGGCAGATCGTCGGCGCCCTGGTCTTCTTCGTGGCGGGCCTCGCCGAACTGCAGCGCCCGCCCTTCGACATGCCCGTCGCCGACTCGGAGATCATCTTCGGCGCGTACACCGAGTACACCGGTCTGCGCTTCGCCCTCTTCCTCCTCGCCGAGTACGCCGGAATCGTCGTCCTGTGCGGCCTCACCACCGTCCTCTTCCTGGGCGGTTGGCACGGCCCGTGGGGTGCCGACGGCCTCGGCTGGGTCTGGACCCTGCTGAAGACGGCCGTCCTGGCCTTCCTGGTCATCTGGCTGCGCGTGTCCTACCCCCGTCTCCGCGAGGACCAGCTCCAGAAGCTCTCATGGACCCTCCTCGTACCGCTCGCCCTCGCGCAGATCGCGCTCACCGGAATCGTGAAGGTGGCGATCAACTAGTGCCCCCGATCCCTGGCAGCGGCCTGGCCAAGGGCCTCGCCGTCACCCTCCGCACGATGACGAAGAAGACCGTCACCGAGCAGTACCCGGACGTCCAGCCCGAACTCCCGCCCCGCACCCGCGGCGTCATCGGCCTGTTCGAGGAGAACTGCACGGTCTGCATGCTGTGCGCCCGCGAGTGCCCCGACTGGTGCATCTACATCGACTCCCACAAGGAGACGGTCCCGCCCGCCGCCCCCGGCGGCCGTGAGCGCAGCCGCAACGTCCTCGACCGCTTCGCCATCGACTTCTCCCTCTGCATGTACTGCGGCATCTGCATCGAGGTCTGCCCCTTCGACGCACTGTTCTGGTCCCCGGAGTTCGAGTACGCCGAGACCGACATCCACGAACTCACCCACGAGCGCGACAAGCTCCGCGAGTGGATGTGGACGGTCCCGGCCCCGCCCGCCCTGGACCCCGGAGCCGAGGACCCGAAGGAACTCGTCACCGCCCGCAAGGCCGCCGAGAAACTGGCCGCCGAGCAGCTGGCGGCCGAGCAGGCGGCCGAGCAGGCCGCCGCCCAAGAGGCACCCAAGCCCGGACGACCGGAGGAGGACGCGTGACCTTCGCAGCAGCCTCCACCGAGGCGGCCTCCACGACGCTCGCCACAGCCTCCACGACGCTCGCCAAGGCGGCCGAGACCCAGAGCTTCCTGTCCCCGACGGGCGTCGAGATCGCCTTCCTCCTCGTCGGCCTCGTCACCCTCGGCGCGGCGGTCATCACGGTCACGACCAGGCAGCTGGTGCACGCCGCACTGTGGCTGGTGGTCGCGCTCGGCGGACTCGCCGTCGAGTACCTCCTGCTCACCGCCGAGTTCATCGCCTGGGTGCAGGTCCTCATCTATGTCGGTTCCGTCGTCGTCCTCCTCCTCTTCGGTCTGATGCTGACCCGGGCCCCCATCGGCCGCTCCCCGGACGCCGATTCGGGCAACCGCCCGGTCGCGCTCGCGGTGGCGCTCGCCGCTGCCGCTGCACTGGTCTGGGTCGTCGTGGACGCGTTCCGCACCACGGTGATCGACCTGGACGGCGCAGCCCAGGGCTCCACCGACGTGACCGGCTCGATCCTCTTCCGGCACTGGGTCCTGCCCTTCGAGGCGCTCTCCGTCCTCCTCCTCGCCGCCCTCGTCGGCGCGATCGTGCTGTCCCGCAAGAAGGCCGCCCAGGAGCACGCCCAGGACCAGGAGGAGAACAGCTGATGCACCTCCACCTCGCCTATCCCGCCGTCCTCGCCGTCCTCCTCTTCTGCGTCGGCCTGTACGGCGTCCTCGCCCGGCGCAACGCGATCCTGGTCCTGATGTCCGTCGAGCTGATGCTCAACGCCGTCAACCTCAACCTCGTCGCCTTCGACGTCTGGCTCCGCGACTCCCTCCACGCGGGACAGGCCCTGACCCTGTTCACCATCGCCATCGCCGCCGCCGAGATCGGCATCGGCCTCGCGATCGTCCTGGCGGTCTACCGCAACCGCGGCAGCTCCGCCGTCGACGACCTCCGCGACACCGCCGAGGGCCCGGACGACCCCGACGACGACGGCGACGCCGAAGGTGCCGCCGCCGAGGAGCCCACCCCGGCGCAGAAGTCGCAGCAGGCGCAGACGTCGCAGAAGGCTGAGGCCACCGCGTGACCACGACCACCCTCGCCGTCCTCGTCCCCCTCCTTCCGTTCCTGGGCGCGGCCGCGGGCCTGCTCCTCGGCCGCCGCGTCCCCGGCCTCGTCCGCCCCCTCGCGGTGCTTCCCACGCTGACGGCCCTGGTGCTCGCCGTCCTCGTGGCCGTCCGCCAGGGCGGCGGCACCGGCGGCGGGACGGCCCCGCTCGACGCCGCCACCGAGCTCACCCCGACCGGCTCGGTCCCCATCGAACTCGCCCTGCACATCGACGGCTTCGCCGCCCTCGTCGCCGTCCTGGTCGGCGTCGTCGCCTCCTGCGTGCAGATCTACTCGACGGGCTACCTCCGCGACGACCCGCGCTACCCCTCGTACGCCGCTCTCGTCTCCCTCTTCACCTCCGCGATGCTGCTCGTCGTCTACTCCGGCGACCTGATGGTGCTCCTGGTCGGCTGGGAGATCATGGGCATCTGCTCGTACTTCCTGGTCGGCCACTACTGGGAGACGCCCGAGGCACGCGCCGCGTCGCTGAAGGCGTTCCTGGTCACCAAGCTCGGCGATGTCCCCTTCCTGATCGGCCTGTTCGCGCTCGCCGTCGACACGGGCTCCTTCCGCATCACCACGATCCTCACGACGGTCGCGGACGGCGGCCTCGACCACCCGACGCTGATCGCCCTGCTGCTCCTCGCGGGCGTGGCAGGCAAGTCCGCGCAGTTCCCGCTGCACACCTGGCTGCCCGACGCGATGGCGGGCCCCACGCCCGTCTCCGCGCTGATCCACGCCGCGACGATGGTCGCCGCCGGTGTCTACTTCGTGGCCCGCCTCCTCCCCGTCTTCGCCGCCTCCGCTGCGGCCCTGGTCGTCCTCGCCGTGATGGCCGCCGTCACGATGGGGGGCTCGGCCCTCGCCGCGCTCGCCCAGGACGACATCAAGCGCGTCCTCGCATACTCGACGATCGGTCAGCTCGGCTACATGACCGGCGCCCTCGCCGTCGGCGACCGCGGTGCCGCCGTCTTCCACCTCCTGTCGCACGGCGCCTTCAAGGCGCTCCTGTTCCTCGCGGCGGGCGTGATCATCCACGCCGCCGGCACCAACTCGCTCGCCGCCATGTCCCGCATGAAGGGCCTGCGCGACCGCATCCCCGACGCCTACTGGACGATGACCGTGGCGCTCCTCGCGCTCGCCGCGATCCCGCCGTTCAGCGGCTTCTTCTCCAAGGAGGCGGTGCTCGGCGCCGCCGAGCACACGGCCACGGGCCACGCCGAGTCCGCGCCCACCGCGGCGGGCTGGATCGTCCTGGTCGCCGGTCTGCTCACCGCCCTCCTCACCGCCGCGTACGCGACGCGTCTGTGGCTGCTCGCCTTCCACGGCAAGGGAGCCGAGGCCCCCGACCACGGAAAGCAGCCCGTCACCATGACGGCCGTGCTGTGGGTGCTCGCCGTCCCCTCTCTCGTCTTCGGTCTCGCCGTCGGTGTCCTGCCGGACTGGTTCGACGGCCACGAACTCACCCCGACGCTCACGACCTCCGTCCTGGGCACGGGGCTCGCCCTCGTCGGCGCCCTCGTCACGTACGGCGCGTGGCGGCACACCACCGCGCTGGCCGCCCGTGTCCCGATGGGCGCCGCCCGCCCGTCACCCGACCACCGTCCCTCAACGAGCCGCTCCGCGGCGCACCTGCCCGATGCGAGCCCGGACGGCGACGGCGGCCTGGTCGAGGCGGAGGCCATCGCCACCCACACCCCCGCGTACGGGGATGTCGCCTCGGCCCCGGATCCGGCCGACCCGGGACGCCTCCTGCTCGGGCCCCTGCACCGCCACGCCGCCGTCGGCTTCCACCTCGACGCCGTCTACGCCGCCCTGTTCGTCCGCCCGGTGCAGGCCGCCGCGCGTCTCGTCCGCTTCCTCGACCGCGAGGTCGTCGAGACGTACGTGCGCGGTGCGGGCGCGGCCCCCCGCTGGCTGGGCGCGGCCGTCCGCCGCGCGCAGACCGGCAACGTGCAGACCTATCTGAGCGCGCTGCTCGCAGGCGCGGTCGTCCTGGCCGTCGCCGCCGTCCTCGTCGCCACCGCCGGAGCGTGAGCAGCCGTGATCGGTATCAGTGAGTCCGTGATGCAGTTTCTTCTGGCGTTGATCGTCGTCGGCCCGCTCATCGGCGCCGTGGCGGCTCTCCTCCCGGCCCCGCCCGGACTGAAGGGGAAGTCGCCCGACCAGGCGGTGCTGCGCCACGGCGTGGTCGTGACCGGCGCGATCCTCATCGCCGCGATCGTCCTCGCGCTCGGCTTCGACCATGACCAGCCGTCAAAGATGCAGGCCACGACCGATATCAGCTGGATCCCCGCACTCGACGTGCGCATCCATCTCGGCATCGACGGCATCTCGCTCCCCCTTCTGGTCCTGACCGCGCTACTGACCTTCCTCTGCGCGCTCTACAGCTATTTCAAAATGCCGTCGGGCCCGTCCCCCAAGGCATTCGTCGCGCTGATCCTCGTGCTCGAGTCCGGCACTCTCGCGACCTTCGCCGTCCTCGATCTGCTGCTGTTCTTCCTGGCGTTCGAGATGGTGCTCATCCCGATGTACTTCCTCATCGCCCGCTGGGGCGGTGAGCAACGGACCCAAGCCGCTTGGAAGTTCATCCTCTACACGCTGCTCGGCTCCGTCGTGATGCTGCTGGGCCTGCTCCTCATCGGGCTCAAGTCCGGCACATTCGACATGGTGGCACTCGCCACTGACAACGGCCGGGGCCTGACCACATCCGTGCAGGTCATCGCCGTTCTGGCGATCGGGATCGGGCTCGCGGTCAAGACGCCGATGTGGCCGCTGCACAGCTGGCTGCCGGACGCCCACACCGCCGCGCCGACCGTCGGCTCGGTCCTGCTGGCCGGCGTCCTGCTGAAGATGGGTACGTACGGATTCGTCCGGATCATCCTCCCCATCGCGCCTGACGGAATGCGGGAGTTCGCGCCGTACCTCGCGGCCTTCGCGGTCGTCGGGATCATCTACGGATCCCTGGCCTGCCTCGCCCTCGCCAAGCAGGGCGCGAAGGGCGACCTCAAACGCCTCATCGCCTACTCCTCCGTCGGCCACATGGGCTTCGTGCTGCTCGGCATCTCGACGATGAGCCCGACCGGCGTGAACGGCGCGCTGTTCGCCAACATCGCCCACGGCCTGATCACCGGCCTGCTGTTCTTCCTGGTCGGCGCGCTCAAGGACCGCACCGGCACCACCGACCTCGACTCCCTCGCGCAGGAGTCAGGCGCCGCGCTCTACGGCAAGGCCCCCCGCCTCGGCGGCCTCCTCGCCTTCGGCGCCGTCGCCTCGCTCGGCCTGCCGGGCCTCGCCGGGTTCTGGGGCGAAATGCTCGCCCTGTTCGGCGCGTTCAAGCCCGCCGAAGACCTCAGCCGCCCCGCCTTCCTCACCTTCATGGCCATCGCGGCCTTCGGCACCCTGCTCACCGCCGCGTACATGCTCATCGTCGTACGCCGGGTCTGCATGGGCCCGATGCCGCAGCCCGCCGCCGAACCCGCGCCGAAGGCACTCGCCGACGTCCACGGCTACGAGTTCGCCGCCTGGACCCCGCTCGTCGCCCTCACCGTCCTCGCCGGACTCTGGCCCGCGGCTCTCCTCGGCCTGACCGACCCGGCCGTGCAGAAGCTCCTCACTGGAGGCAAGTCGTGACCGTGGCCGCCGAAAGCGCCGCAAGCCTCGTCCAGTCCGTCGACTGGGTCGCGATCGCACCGCCGACCATCGCGGCGGTCGTCGGCCTCGTCGTGCTCGTCGCCGACCTCTTCGTGGCCGACGGCAGGAAGGCGGTCCTCGGCTGGATCTCCGTGGCGGGCCTGGTCGCGGCCGCGCTCTCACTGCTGCCCCTCCTGGACGACGACCGCTCGACCTTCTGTCTGACCGGCGGCGGCACGCACGCGTGCAGCTATACCGCCGACCGCTTCACCCTCGTCATCCAGCTCCTCGTCCTCGGCGGGGCACTCCTCGCCGCGCTGCTCTCCATGAGCACCCTCAAGGACGCCGAGGGCTCCAAGGGCGAACTCCCCGCAGGGGAGTTCTGGTTCCTGCTGCTCTCCTCCGCGGCGGGCGCCGCCCTGCTGCCCGCCTCGCGCGACCTCGCGACGCTCATCGTCGCCCTCGAGGTCGCGTCCCTGCCCGCCTTCGCGCTCGTCGGCCTCAAGCGCGGCGACAAGCGCTCCTCCGAAGCGGCCCTGAAGTTCTTCCTCTCCTCGGTCACCGCGACCGCGGTGAGCCTGCTGGGCGTCAGCTTCGTGTACGCCTCGACCGGCACCCTGCACCTCACCGAGATCGCCACCGAGCTCCAGGACGTCGACGGGCAGCTGCACACGCTCGCCCAGACCGGCGTCGCCCTCACTCTCGTCGGCTTCGCCTTCAAGGTGGCGGCCGTGCCCTTCCACTTCTGGGTGCCCGACACCTACGTAGGCGCGCCTCTGCCTGTCGCCGCGTACCTCTCCGTCGTCGGAAAAGCCGTCGGCTTCACCGGGCTCATCCTCGTCACTGTGGTCGCCTTCCCCTCGTACGCGGACGTCTGGGGCCCGGCGATCGCCGTCCTCGCCGCCCTCACCATGACCGCGGGCAACGTCGCGGCGCTGCGACAGCAGTCCACGCGCGCGTACAGCGCGGTCCGCCTGCTCGCCTGGTCCTCGGTCGGCCAGGCCGGCTACCTCCTGGTGCCGATCGCCGCCGCCGGATACGCCGACGACAACGCCGACGCCCAGAAGGCCATCGGCTCCACCGTCGCGTACGCCCTGATGTACGCGGCCGTGAACCTCGGAGCCTTCGCCGTGGCGGCCCTCGTCGGCCGTACGCGGCGCCTGAACCGCATCAGCGACTACCGCGGCCTGTACGCGCGCAGCCCGTTTGCCGCCCTCGTGCTCGGCTTCTTCCTGCTCTGCCTCGCGGGCCTGCCGCCCGGCATCATCGGCCTCTTCGCCAAGGTCACGGTCTTCTCGGCGGTGGTCGACGCGGGCCTCGGCTGGCTCGCCGTGGTGATGGCCGTGAACGTCGTGATCGCGCTCTTCTACTACCTCCAGTGGACCGCGCTCCTGTTCCGCGCCTCCGAGGGAGAGCCGGTCAAGCACCGGGTCCCCGCCCCGCTCACCGTGGCCATCACCCTGACCGCGGTCCTCGGCGTCGCGCTCTCCGGAGCGCCCCAGCTCGTGCTGCGATTCGCGGACACCGGACTGTTCTGACGGATCACCCCCGGCGAGTACGCGGGCCGTCACCCGCGCGGCCTACACCGCTCCTGCGCGCACAAGGGAACTAGTGCCCTCCGCCTGGCGTTGACCAGTACGGGAGGGTCCACTGAACAGTGGAAGCACCAGTCAGCAGAGGGTTCCCCCACGCACCACCAGGAGGGCGTACCGTGCACCGCCGGCACAACGGGTTGAAGACTGCCGTACTCCTCGGGGGACTGTCCGCGCTCATCCTCGTGATCGGCAGTTTCTTCGGGCGTACGGGCCTGATCGTCGCGCTCTTCGTGGCGCTCGGCACCAATGCGTACGCGTACTGGAACAGCGACAAGCTCGCCCTGCGCGCCATGCGTGCCCGCCCGGTGAGCGAATTCGAGGCCCCCGAGCTCTACCGCATGGTCCGCGAGCTCTCCACCCAGGCCCGCCAGCCCATGCCACGCCTGTACATCTCACCGACCGAGGCGCCGAACGCGTTCGCCACGGGCCGCAACCCGCGCAACGCCGCGGTGTGCTGCACGGACGGCATCCTGCGGATCCTGGACGAGCGCGAGCTGCGCGGCGTCATCGGCCACGAGCTGAGCCATGTCTACAACCGCGACATCCTGATCTCGTCGGTCGCCGGAGCTCTTGCCTCCGTGATCATGTTCCTGGTCAATTTCGCCTGGCTGATCCCGGTCGGCCGGTCGAACGACAACGAGGGCCCCGGCATCTTCGGGATGCTCCTGATCATGCTGCTCGGCCCGCTCGCGGCCTCCATCATCCAGCTCGCGATCAGCCGCTCCAGGGAGTACGAGGCCGACGCGTCCGGTGCGCAACTCACCGGAGACCCCCTCGCGCTGGCGAGCGCACTGCGTAAACTCGACGCGGGGACAAAGCAGTTGCCGCTGCCTCCCGAGCCCCGTCTCGAGACGGCGAGTCACATGATGATTGCGAACCCTTTCCGCCCGGGGCAGGGCATGTCCAAGATGTTCTCCACGCATCCGCCGATGGCGGAGCGCATTGCCCGACTCGAGCAGATGGCAGGTCGCCACCAGTGAAGACAATCCTGAACGTCATATGGCTCGTGCTCTGCGGCTTCTGGATGTTCCTCGGATACCTCATCGCGGGCGCGCTGCTGTGCATCACGATCATCGGCATCCCCTTCGGTCTCGCCAGCTTCCGCATCGGCCGCTATGCCCTGTGGCCCTTCGGCTACACGACGGTCGAGCGCCGTGACGCGGGCGCGCCGTCCTGCCTCGGCAACGTCCTGTGGCTGGTCCTCGCGGGCTGGTGGCTCACCATCGGCCACATCGTCACCGGCTTCCTGCTGTGCATCACGATCATCGGCATCCCCCTGGGCATCGCCAACTTCAAGCTGATCCCGGTCTCGCTGCTGCCGCTGGGCCGCGAAATCGTCCGTACCGACCAGCCGTTCGCCGCGCGCTACTAGAGCGGGCGCACTCCGGTGCAACTGCCGAGGTACGCGCTTGCGGCGTACGACCCCGACCAGCCCGCGTACGACGACATCTGGGCGCTGTGCGCCGACGCGGAGCACCTCTTCGCCGATCAACTCCCCGGAGAGCAGGGCGGACAGGGGGAGCAGGACGAGGGGGAGCCCGGCGTCCCCCAGGGGTTCGAGGGATTCGAGGGATCGCCCCAGGAGCTCGTGGAGCCGCCCGTACGGCTCCTGGGCTGCTCACCCCGCGGCGCCCTGCGCGACGCGCTCGAGGCGGGCGGCAGCGACCTCGGACACGGCAGGGTCCTGCGCCTCGGCGGCATGGGACAGACCCTCCAGCACGCCGTGGAGGGCGAGGTCGTCGCCTGGATCCCGTCCGCGCGCGGACGCGGCCTCGTCGATCTCGCCCTCGACCCGTGGACCGTGCGCCCGCCGCGCGCAGCCCGGGAGGTCTGGGACGTCTGGTGGCGCGGCCGCCCCGCCGAGCCCAACCTCTGGACGCGGTACGGAACGGACGGCAGGGCCCACTGGCTCGGCGTCGCCCGGGAGAACGGCCGACGGCGCGTGCCGGATGCCGGGCCGGGCGGCACGTACCACCTCGACGGCAGCCGCGTCACGGACCAGCCCGCCTTCCACTGCGCGCTCGGCGAAGCGATGAACGGCCCCGGCGGCTACTTCGGACACGACCTGCGCAGCCTCGCCGACTGCCTGCGCGGCGGCTGCGGCGCACTGCTGCCCTTCACCCTCGTCTGGCACGACGCGCACATCGCCAGGACCTGCCTGGGCGTGACACCGCGCACGGACCACCGCCCACCGTCCTTCGAGGAACTGCTCGACTTCCTCGCGCAACGGGACATCGGGGTCGTCCTGGCCTGACGGGCGGGCAGGCGAGCGGCCGGATCGCAGCCCGGGCCGGGCCCGGGGGAGGGGCGCCGGGGCCGATTGTCAGTGCCGTGGTCCAGCATGAACTCATGACCGACACCGAGCAGTTGCTGGCCCGTGTCACCTCCGAGGCGCGCGCCACCCGCCCCTGGGGCTGGGACTCCCTGCCCGCCCCCGTGGACGCGGACGCCCTGGCCCGGGCCGAGGACGCGCTGGGCTTCCGTCTGCCGCCGCTGCTCGCCGCGCTCTACACCCGCGTCGGGGACGGCGGATTCGGCCCGGAGTACGGCCTGTTGCCCCTCCTGGAGGGCAAGTCGTCCGCAGGGGAACCGGCCGCCGTCGAGAAGTACCTCGGCATGCGCGGCTCGGAGCAGGGCTGGCCCGAAGGCGTGCTCCCGATATCCCACTGGGGCTGCGCGATGTACGCGTGCGTGGACTGCCGCACCGACACCGCCCAGGTCCTGCTCTTCGAACCCAACGGCGGCGACCCCCGCCACATGTGGTTCGTCGACTCCCCGAGCCTGGCGTCCTGGCTGACCTCCTGGCTCGACGGCACGGGGTGGTACGAGGAGGACAACGACGACCCGGACCTGCCGAGTTGGCAGGACGAGCACGCGCGCGTGAGGCCCGCCTGACCCGTGGCCCGGCCCGGAGAAGCTCTGTACGGGGCCGCGCCCGTCAGCGCCCCCGCCGCCGCACCCCGTACGCGACGGCCCCCACCGCGAGCACCGCCCCACCGGCCACCACCGAAGACACCGGCAGCGCGAACGCCAGCACCACGCACCCGACGCCGCCCACCGCGGGCACGACCCGCGCGGCGGGCGACGAACTCAGCGTCCACGCCGAGGCGTTGGCGACCGCGTAGTACACCAGCACCCCGAAGGAGGAGAAGCCGATCGCCCCTCGCACATCCACCGTCGCGGCCGCCACCGCGACCACCAGGCCGACGGCGAGCTCCGCGCGGTGCGGCACCCGGAAGCGCGGATGCACGGCCGCCAGCGGGCCCGGCAGATGCCCGTCACGGGCCATGGCCAGCGTCGTCCGCGAGACGCCCAGGATCAACGCGAGCAGCGATCCGAGGGCCGCCACCGCCGCGCCCACCCGCACCACAGGCACCAGACCCGGGGCACCCGCCGCCCGCACCGCGTCGGCCAGCGGCGCCGTCGCGTCGGCGAGCCCGTCGGGCCCCAGCACGGAAAGGACGGCCACCGCCACCGCCGCGTACACACAGAGCGCGATGCCCAACGCCAGCGGAATCGCCCGCGGAATGGTCCGCGCCGGATCCCGCACCTCCTCGCCGAGCGTCGCGATCCGCGCGTACCCCGCGAAGGCGAAGAACAGCAGCCCGGCGGCCTCGAGCACCCCGCCGACCCCGCCCGAGAGCCCCACGCCGACGCGGTCGGCCCCGGACGCCCCCGACCCGAGGCAGGCGACCACGACCGCCGCCAGCACGCCGAGCACGACCGCCACGATCCCCCGCGTCAGCCACGCCGACTTCTGAACGCCCAGACAATTCACGGCAGTCAGCAGGACCACGGCCCCGACCGCCACGGCATGTGCCTGCCCCGGCCATGCGTACGCCCCCACGGTCAGCGCCATGGCCGCACACGAGGCCGTCTTGCCGACGACGAAGGCCCAGCCCGCCAGATACCCCCAGAACGCCCCGAGCCGCTCCCGCCCGTACACGTACGTCCCGCCCGACGCGGGATACCGGGCGGCCAGCCGCGCCGACGACGCCGCGTTGCAGTACGCGACCACAGCGGCCGCCGCGAGGCCGATCAGGAGCCCCGATCCCGCGGCCCCCGCGGCCGGCCCGAGCGCGGCGAAGATCCCCGCACCCACCATTGCCCCGAGGCCGATCATCACCGCGTCGAAGACCCCGAGCGTGCGCCGAAGCTCCGGCTGCTGTGTCATGCGCCGCACCTTACTGATCTCCGCAACCGCGTCACTCCGTAGTGACGTCCTCCAGGACAACAGCGCGCAAAAGCTCCCTGCACGAGAAGAAGCCGCGAGGGGAAGTCGAGCGAAGAAGCCGCGCACAGAGGCTGCAAGAAAGGTCAGGTCACTGCATGGGCATCATCAGCTGGATCATTCTGGGGCTGCTGGCCGGTGCCGTCGCCAAACTGCTGCTGCCGGGCCGCGACCCGGGCGGCTTCATCGGCACGACCGTCATCGGCATCGCGGGCGCCTTCATAGGAGGCTGGATATCCGCCCGCTACCTCGACCGCACGATCGCCAACGACTTCTACGACGGCGCCACCTGGGCGGCGGCCATCGGCGGCTCACTCGTCCTGCTGGTCGCCTACCGCATCCTCTTCGGCCACTCCCGCCGCTGAGCACCCGTTCCCCCGAACTGCGGCCAGCAGCAAGGGCGGGCACCCCTCGGGGTGCCCGCCCTTCGGCGTCGTACGACTGCGGAAAGCCGGCGGCGGCCAACCGCGGAAAACAGCTGCGACTACCGGTAGTTCACGAACTGCAGCGCGAAGTCGAAGTCCTGCCCCTTGAGCAGCGCCTGCACGGCCTGCAGGTCGTCCCGGCTCTTCGAGCTGACCCGCAGCTCCTCGCCCTGGACCTGCGCCTTGACGCCCTTGGGACCCTCGTCACGAATGATCTTGGCGACCTTCTTCGCGTTCTCCTGGGAGATGCCCTCCTCGATCGAGGCGAAGATCTTGTACTCCTTGCCGGACAACTGCGGCTCACCGGCGTCCAGCGACTTCAGCGAGATGCCGCGCTTGACCAGCTTGGACTGGAAGACATCGAGGATCGCCTTGACCCGCTCCTCGCCGCTCGCCTCCATCAGGATCTTCTCGCCGGACCACGAGATCGAGGCACCCGTGCCCTTGAAGTCGTAGCGCTGCGAGATCTCCTTGGCGGTCTGGTTGAGGGCGTTGTCGACCTCCTGCCGCTCGACCTTCGAGACGATGTCGAAACTGGAGTCGGCCATGTCCTGTGGCTCCTTGTATCGGGGTATGCGTACTCAGCGGATACACGGCCCTCTGTCGCTGGCCGCATCCGCAAAGCCTAGCCACCGCCCCCGCGAGGGGGGCCGATCAATCGGGTGGCGAAGCACCCCTGTCCATCAGGTATCGTTTACGTCGTTGCCACGGAGCACCGCGCAAGCGGGGCCAGGCAGCAACCCCGGCGGTGTGCCCGAGCGGCCAAAGGGAGCAGACTGTAAATCTGCCGGCTCAGCCTTCCCAGGTTCGAATCCTGGCGCCGCCACACGAAGGAGACCCTCTCCGATCTTGCGGAAACGCAGATCGGGGAGGGTCTTTTCGTGCGCTCACGGCGCCCTTTGGCCCCTACGACAGCCCATACGACGGCCCGTACGACGGGCCCGTCCGTACGCATGGCGGGCCTCACGCGTCCCCCATGGGCACACTGATCACATGTCATCCCGCCGCAGAAACTGCCCGGAGTGCCGCCGCGAGATCGCCGTCGTCGGCGGACGGTTCGCCCGTCACGACCCGCCGGGCCCGCGCGGCACCGGTGACCTGATCTCCTGCCCGGGATCGCGCAGACAGGCCCAGCTCGGCGCCGCGCAGCCCTCTCTGGACGGTTACGTGGTCCCGGAGGTCCCGGGGCAGCTCCTGCTGTTCTGAGCGTCCACCGCCGCCTCGGTTCACCGCGCCGGAGCGACGGCCCCGGCTTCAGTTCCCCGCAATGGACTTGACCGCCACGGTCACCGGCACGGACCCGCTGACCAGCTCCAGCGTCAGCCCGGCCGTCGCCGACGTCTCCACGAGCTCGGCGAGCACCGCGGCGACGTCGTCACGCGGGATCGGCCCCCGCCCGGTCGTCGCCTCCAGGCGTACGAGACCGGTGCCCGCGTCGTCCGTGAGCATCCCGGGGCGCAGGATCGTCCAGTCCAGGGCGTCACGCGAGCGCACATACGCGTCGGCCTCGCCCTTGGCCCGCAGATAGGTGTCGAAGATCTCGTCGCCCTGGTGCGCCGGATCGGCACCCATCGACGACACGACGACGTAGCGCCGCACCCCGGCCCGTTCCGCCGCGTCCGCGAAGAGCACGGCGGCGCCGCGGTCCACGGTGTTCTTGCGGTCGGCGCCGCTGCCGGGACCCGCGCCCGCCGCGAAGACGGCGACATCGGCGCCGCGCAGATGCCCGGCCACCTCGTCGACGGACGCCGACTCCAGGTCGCACAGCAGCGGTTCGGCACCGGCCGCGCGCAGATCGGCTTCCTGCCCGGCGTTGCGGATCAGCCCGGCGACCTCGTCACCGCGCGCGGTGAGCAGACGCTCGAGCCGCAGCGCGATCTGACCATGACCCCCAGCGATGACAATGCGCATGTTTCCGACCGTACGGCAGGGCGGGCAGGTTCGCCGCACACGGACCGGAAGCCACCCTCCGTGGTCACGGCGCTCATGGGTGAACCCGCCATCCACGCACGCGTGAAGGCCGTTTGCGGCGTCGGCCCAGCCCGGAGTCGGCCCTCCCGGGGAGCGGAGTCGCCGACGCCCCTCAGGAAGCCGTCTCGCCGCCCTTGGACCGCCCCGGCTCGTTCCCCTTGGCGCGCCCCTGCCGCGGCAGATCGAGGGCGACCGCGGCCGCCGAGTCGCAGTACTCGCGCACCGCGCTGGTGCGTGCCACCACGCGCCCTCTGTGCACCACGATCCGGCTGTACGCGAGCGAGAGCGCCCCCGCGAGCCGTTCGCCCCGCACGGCGAGCAGCTCCGCAGGGAAGCCCGCCTCCACGCGCACCTCGGGCAGCCCCATGGCCGCGCGTGCGGAGTCGCTCACCGCTCCGTAGGCGTCCTCGGGCCGCAGTCCGCACCGCGAGGCCAGCAGAAACGCGGCCTCCAGCGGATCCCCGCGCCCGACCGGATTCGACACGTCCCGCATCGCGCCGCTGCCCGCCGCGACCCGCACCCCGGCCGCCCGCAGCAGTCGCACGGGAGCCGACCCCAGGCGCTCGGCACTGCCGCACCCGCCCTGCGGCAGGCAGACCACCGTCACCCCGGCCGCCGCGAGCTGGTCGGCAGTGCGCGACATCACATCCAAGGGCAGCCGCCCGAGCCCGCCGCACGGACCGATCGTCACCCCGGGGCGCAGCCCGCCCGCCATCGCGGCGAGCCGCCCGAGCCGGGCCGGATCGGCACCGTCCGTGTGCAGGTCGACAGGGCAGCCGTGCTCCGCGGCGATCTCCAGCGCGGCCTCCGCGTACCCCGTCGGATCGGGGTCGAGATCTGGACAACCGCCCACTACGGAGGCGCCCATTTTCACCGCGTCCCGCAGCATCGCGAGCCCGTCGGCCCCCGCGACACCGGTGAGCAGCCGCGGCACGGCGACCGCCGTCAGATCGACGAGCCCCCGCAGCGAGCGCCGCGCCTGGAGCACCGCCTGCATCGGGCCGAGCCCCTGGACGTCGCCGATCCGCACATGAGACCGCACCGCGGTGGCGCCGTGCCCGAGCTGCAGCAGCGCCGCCTCCGTGGCCCTGCGCTGCACGTCAGGGACGTCGTACGAGACCGGGCCCTCCACCTCGGCCGAGAGCGCCGTGTCGCCGTGCGCGTGCGGCTCGGCGGCGGCCGGCAGCAGCAGGTAGCCGCCGAGGTCCACGCGCGCGGCGTGGGCGGTCAGGCTGCCGGCCGTGCCGACCGCCTCGATGCGCCCGCCGCCGAGCCGGACGTCCACGGCCCGGCCGTCGGTGAGTCGCGCGCCACAGAGCAGCAGGGCGCCGGATTCGGCGGTGGGGTCGGGGCCCGAGGAGCCGGACGAGTGGGGCTGCGGCTGGCTGTCGGGCATCGCGCTCCTGGGGCTCGGGGGCGGCTGCAGTCGGTCGAGGCGTCAAGATCACGCAGCGTGCGTCGAGCCTAGGGCGGCGAAAGGCCCGCTTCGAGGAGGAGCGCAATAGTCGTACCGGTGTGGTGCCACGGCACTCATGAGGTGCTGAGAGACGGTTGAGGCGGCCGTGCCGATGCCCCGGACGGCCCTGGCGAAACGGATTTGGGCGATCGGCGACCGACCGTGTAATGTCTTCATCGCTCGCCCCAATAGCTCAGTCGGTAGAGCGTCTCCATGGTAAGGAGAAGGTCTGCGGTTCGATTCCGCATTGGGGCTCTGATGTCGAGTGATCCTCGCCTTCGGGCGGGGAGATCCGGCATCGCAGCGGTGTAGCTCAGTCGGTAGAGCAAGCGGCTCATAATCGCTGTGTCACCGGTTCAAGTCCGGTCACCGCTACTCCTGGTAGCCGATTGTGGGGTCGGTCCTTCGATCGGCTACTCTTTTTTGCGTTCATCCGTCCATCCGTCCGTCAAGGAGCACTCACGTGGCTGCCACCGACGTCCGCCCGAAGATCACGCTGGCCTGCGTGGAGTGCAAGGAGCGGAACTACATCACCAAGAAGAACCGGCGTAACGACCCGGACCGTCTTGAGATGAAGAAGCACTGCCCGCGCTGCAACGCGCACACTGCGCACCGCGAAACGCGCTAAACACAGGCTCGTACACGAGGCCGTCCCCGATTGCTGGGGGCGGCCTCGCGTCGTTTACGAAACCAACCGCAGGAGGTGCCGAGTCCATGGCGCTCGACCAGTCCTTCGTGGGGCGGTCCTATCCGCCCACCGATCCCTATGAGGTCGGCCGGGAGAAGATCCGTGAGTTCGCCGAGGCCGTGGGCGACGCCAATCCCGTGTACACCGACACGGAGGCGGCCGAGGCACTCGGTCATTCCGATGTGATCGCCCCGCCGACTTTTGTGTTTGCGATCACTTTCAAGGCCGCGGGCCAGGTCATCGAGGACCCGCAGCTGGGGCTCGACTACAGCCGCGTCGTCCACGGCGACCAGCGGTTCGTCTACACCCGCCCGGTGCGCGCGGGCGACCGGCTCACGGTCACCTCGACCATTGAGACCATCAAGTCGCTGGCGGGCAACGACATCCTGGACATCCGCGGCGAGGTTCACGACGAGGCCGGTGCGCACGTCGTGACCGCCTGGACCAAGCTCGTCGCGCGTGCGGCAGAGGGGGCCTGAGGCGATGACGGCGAAGATTTCCTACGACGACGTCGAGGTCGGCACCGAGCTGCCGGCCCAGACCTTCCCGGTGACGCGCGCCACTCTCGTGCGGTACGCGGGCGCTTCCGGTGACTTCAACCCGATCCACTGGAACGAGAAGTTCGCGGTCGAGGTCGGCCTTCCCGACGTCATCGCGCACGGCATGTTCACCATGGCCGAGGCGATCCGCGTCGTGACCGACTGGGCGGGTGACCCGGGAGCGGTCGTCGAGTACGGCGTGCGCTTCACCAGGCCCGTCGTCGTCCCGAACGACGACAAGGGGGCGACCATCGAGGTCGCCGCCAAGGTCGGGGCCAAGCTCGACGACGGCCGCGTCAGGGTCGACCTCGTCGCGACGAGCGAGGGGCAGAAGGTCCTGGGCATGTCCCGGGCCGTCGTCCAGCTCGCCTGACCGGCGCCAGGCCCGGTGTGTGACAAGTAGGAAGCAGTAAGGGGCGCCCGCAATTGCGGGCGCCCCTTACTGCTTGACGAAGGTAGTGATTGGCCACTAACTTAGCCGCATGGTCAGGATGAGCGCAGAGGAGCGGCGCGAAAGCGTCATCCGCGCGGCGATGAGCGAGTTCGCCCGGGGTGGGTACTACGGAACCTCCACCGAGGCGATCGCCAAGCGCGTGGGTGTCTCGCAGCCGTATCTCTTCCGGCTCTTCCCCGGCAAGAAGGCGATGTTCCTCGCGGCGTCGGCCCGTTGCATGGAGGACATCCGCAAGGTCTTCGAGGCCGCGGCCGAGGGACTGCACGGCGAAGAGGCGCTGCATGCCATGGCGGAGGCGTACACCGTGCTGATCGCGAAGGACCCGGACAAGCTGCAGATGCAGCTGCAGACGTACGTCGCCGTGGCCGCGGCGGAGGCGGCGGGCGACCACGAGTTCGGCGAGATGGTGCGCGCGGCCTGGATGGATCTGTGGAGCACGGTGCATGTGCCGCTCGGGGCGGACGTGGAGGAGACCACGACGTTCCTGGCCTACGGAATGCTCATCAACAACCTTGCCGCGATGGGCTTTCCGGCCGAGCACCGAGTCTGGGAAGGGCTGTACGTCTCGGCCCGGGTCAAGGATCACCCCACGAAGAAGTAGTCCCGCGTCACCGTTGCGCAGGGTGGGCCCCGTCGGTACGTCGGCGGGCTTCCGTCTGCCCTGCAAAGTTAGTCATCAATAACTAACCAGGGCTTGCGAGCCGGATATCCAGGGGGAAGTCATGGAACAGCACACACCAAGTCGGGGGAGCGCCGTCTGGGCCCTCGTCGTCACCAGCGTCGCCGGGTTCATGGCGGCACTGGACAACCTCGTCGTCACCACCGCCCTGCCCTCCATCCGCGAGGACTTCGGGGGAGCGCTGCACGACCTCGAATGGACCGTCAGCGCCTACACCCTCACCTTCGCCGTGCTGCTGATGTTCGGCGCCGCCCTGGGGGACCGCTTCGGGCGGCGCAAGCTGTTCATGGTGGGCCTCACGGTCTTCACCGGGGCCTCGGCCGCCGCGGCCCTCGCGCCCGGCCTCGGGTCGCTGGTCGCCGCCCGCGCGGTGCAGGGAGCCGGTGCCGCGATCATGATGCCGCTGACGCTGACCCTTCTGACGGCGGCCGTACCGGCGGCCAAGCGCGGTATGGCGTACGGAATCTGGGGCGCCGTCAACGGCCTCGCGGTGGCCAGCGGACCGCTCATCGGCGGCAGCATCACCGAACACGTGTCCTGGCAGTGGATCTTCTGGCTGAACGTTCCGCTCGGCCTGGCCCTGCTGCCGCTCGCCCGGCTTCGGCTCGCCGAGTCGTACGGCTCCGGAGCGCGCCTCGACATCGCGGGCACCCTGCTGGCCAGCGGTGGACTCTTCGGAATCGTGTACGCCCTGGTGCGCGGGCCGCTCGACGGCTGGGCCAGCGCCACCGTCCTCACCAGCCTGATCGCGGGCGTCGCGCTGCTCGGCGGATTCATCCACCACGGCATCCGCAACAAGGCGCCGATGCTGCCGATGCGCCTCTTCCATAGTCGTGCGTTTTCCGGGATCAACGCCGCGAGCCTGCTGATGTTCCTCGGGATGTTCGGCTCGATCTTCCTGCTCAGCCAGTACATGCAGATCGTCCTCGGCTACTCGCCCACCGAGGCCGGGCTGCGGATGCTGCCCTGGACCGGCATGCCGATGCTCGTCTCGCCCCTCGCCGGCTATCTCTCCGACCGGATCGGCGGCCGCCCGGTCGTCGCCGCGGGCCTCTTCCTGCAGGCCCTGGGGCTGGCCTGGTACGCCGTCGCGGTGGCCCCTGACGTCGCGTACGGCGTGCAGCTCCCTGCCCTGATCATCAGCGGCATCGGCATGGCCCTCTACTTCGCCCCGGCCGCCAACCTGGTCATGTCCAGCGTTCGGCCGCACGAGCAGGGCATCGCCTCCGGCGCCAACAACGCGCTGCGCGAGGTCGGCGGCGCGCTCGGCATCGCCGTGATGTCCTCGATCTTCTCGGCGCAGGGCGGCTACCGGACCGCACAGACCTTCGTGGACGGCCTGCGGCCCGCACTGTGGGTGGGCGCCGCGGTGGTGGCCCTCGCGGCGGTGGCGGCGCTGTTCATCCCCGGGCGCCGCGCGACGCCCGAGCCGGTCGCCCCGGAGCCGGAGCGGGAACTGCTGGCCGCCTGAGCCGCACCGGGTGCGCGCCCCTGCCGCACCGGATGTGACAAGGGCCAAGTCCCGACGAGAACGGCCCCGCCCTGACCGGCGGGGCCGTTCTCGTACTCTTGAGCACGTGCAGGAACTCCACGATGCCCCGCTCGCCCCGCTGACCACCTTCCGCCTCGGGGGTCCCGCGACCCGACTGATCACGGCGGCGACCGATGCCGAGGTGATCGCCGCCGTCCGCGAGGCCGATGACTCCGGAACGCCACTGCTGCTCATCGGCGGCGGTTCGAACCTGGTCATCGGCGACAAGGGCTTTGACGGCACGGCCCTGCGCATCGCCACCCAGGGCTTCGAACTCGACGGCACGAAGCTGGAGCTGGCGGCCGGCGAGGTCTGGAACGACGCGGTCACCCGCACCGTCGAGGCCGGTCTCGCGGGCATCGAGTGCCTCGCCGGAATCCCCGGCTCCGCGGGCGCGACGCCGATCCAGAACGTGGGGGCGTACGGCCAGGAGGTCTCGTCGACGATCACCGAAGTGGTCGCGTACGACAGGAAGACCCATGAGACGGTCGCGATCCCGAACGCCGAGTGCGACTTCTCGTACCGCCACAGTCGTTTCAAGGCCGATCCCGACCGCTTCGTGGTCCTGCGGGTCCGCTTCGAGCTGGCGGACGCCCAGGGGATGAGCGCCCCCATCAAGTACCCGGAGACGGCGCGCACGCTCGGCGTCGAGGCGGGGGACCGGGTCCCGGCGGCGATCGCCAGGGAGACCGTCCTGAAGCTCCGCGCGGGCAAGGGCATGGTGCTCGACCCCGAGGACCACGACAGCTGGTCGGCCGGGTCCTTCTTCACCAACCCGATCCTCACGGACGAGGAGTTCGCGGCCTTCCACGCGCGCGTGGTGGACCGGCTCGGCCCCGACGTCACCCCGCCGGGCTTCCCGACGGGCGACGGCCACGTGAAGACCTCCGCGGCCTGGCTCATCGACAAGGCGGGCTTCACCAAGGGCTACGGAGAGGGCCGGGCCCGCATCTCCACCAAGCACACCCTCGCGCTCACCAACCGCGGCGGCGCGACCACCGAGGACCTCCTGGACCTCGCCCGCGAGGTCGTCGCGGGCGTGCGCGAGGCCTTCGGGGTCACGCTGGTCAACGAGCCGGTGACGGTGGGCGTCAGCCTGTAGGGGCCGGTCGGCGGGCACCGCTCAGTAGGCCACGCCCACCCCCTGCTTCACGGTGGCGCGGTCGTCGACCATGGCCAGCATCGCGTGCGCCACGTCGGCGCGCGCGATCGTGCGTCCCGCGCGCGGGAAGCCGCCCACGACCTTGCGGTAGGTGCCGGTCAGGGGCTTGTTCAGGAGCCTCGGGGGACGGACCGACGTCCAGTCCGTCGCGCTCGCCGCCAGCTCGGCCTCCATGGCGGTCAGGTCGACGTACACGTCCTTGAGGACCAGGCCGACCACGGCCCGCAGAGCCCGGTCGATCAGCGGGCTGTTCGCGGGCTCAAGGCCCACCGGGCCCGCACTGACCACCAGCAGGCGCCGCACGTCCTCCGCGTCCATCGCCCGCAGCACCGAGCGCGTCAGCTCCGTGGCGATCCCCGCGTCGGCGCGCTTGCGGGCGCCGAGCCCCGAGAGGACCGCGTCCCGGCCCGCGACCGCGGGGCGCAGCGCCTCCGGGTCGCGCACGTCCGCCCGGAAGACCTCCAGGCGCTCTCCCGTCACCGCAAGGCGCGCGGGGTCGCGTACGACGGCCGTCACCTCGTGGCCCGCCGTCAGCGCCTGCCGGACGATCTCCATGCCGATGCCGCCGGTCGCTCCGAAAACCGTGAGCTTCATTGCGTGCCCTCCCTAGGTGGGTGAGTATTCACTCACCATTAGGGTGAGTAAGCACTCACCCACTCGTCAAGTCTGGTTGGACGGCACATGCAGCAGAAGCCCACCCGGGCCCGCATCCTGGACGCGGCCCACGAGCTCATGTTCACCCTCGGCCTCTCCCGCGCCACCACCAAGGAGATCGCCAAGGCGGCGGGCTGCTCCGAAGCCGCGCTCTACAAGCACTTCGCGAACAAGGAGGAGCTGTTCGTGAGCGTCCTCCAGGAACGACTGCCCAGGCTCCACCCGCGGCTGCGCCAGCTCGTCGAGGAGCCGGGGGAGCGCTCGGTGGAGGAGAACCTCACCGAAATCGCCCGGCTGGCCAGCCACTTCTATGCGGAGAGTTTCCCGATCGCCGCCTCCTTGTACGCCGAGATCAAGCTCAAGCGCCGCCACGACGACGTCATGAGGGAGATGGGCAGGGGCCCTCACATGCCCATCGAGGCCCTCGACGCCTACCTCCGCATCGAGCGCGACGCCGGCCGCATCGCCCCCGACGCCGACACCTTCGCCGCCGCCTCACTGCTCATGGGCGCCTGCGCGCAGCGCTCCTTCGCCTACGACGCCACCGTCGGCAAGCAGCCCCCGCAGCCCGTCGACGAGTTCGCCGCGGCCCTCGCCCGCACCCTCCTGAAGGGCATCAGCTGACCAGCCACTCGTCCACCCCGGACAGCAGCTTGTCCTGCACGTCGACGGGAGCGGCCGAGCCGCGCACCGACTGCCGTGCCAGCTCGGCCAGTTCGGCATCCGTGAAGCCGTGGTGCTTGCGCGCGATCTCGTACTGCGCGGCCAGACGCGACCCGAAGAGCAGCGGGTCGTCCGCCCCGAGCGCCAGCGGCACCCCGGCGTCGAAGAGCGTCCGCAGCGGCACGTCCTCCGGCTTCTCGTAGACGCCGAGGGCGACGTTGGACGCCGGGCACACCTCGCACGTCACGCCGCGGTCCGCGAGCCGCTTCAGGAGCCGCGGGTCCTCGGCGGCCCGCACCCCGTGCCCGATCCGCGCCGCGTGCAGGTCGTCCAGGCAGTCCCGTACGGAAGCGGGCCCGGTCAGTTCGCCCCCGTGCGGCGCGGCGAGCAGCCCGCCGTCACGCGCGATCGCGAAGGCACGGTCGAAGTCCCGCGCCATGCCGCGCCGTTCGTCGTTGGAGAGCCCGAAGCCGACGATGCCCCGGTCCGCGTACCGCACCGCGAGCCGGGCCAGCGTCCTGGCGTCCAGGGGGTGCTTCATGCGGTTCGCGGCGACGAGCACGCGCATTCCCAGGCCGGTCTCCCGCGAGGCGCTCTCGACCGCGTCCAGGATGATTTCCAGGGCCGGGATGAGACCGCCCAGGCGCGGCGCGTACGACGTCGGGTCGACCTGGATCTCCAGCCACGCCGACCCGTCCCGCAGATCCTCCTCGGCGGCCTCCCGCACCAGGCGCTGGATGTCCTCGGGCTCGCGCAGACAGGAGCGCGCGGCGTCGTAGAGCCGCTGGAAGCGGAACCATCCGCGCTCGTCGGTCGCGCGCAGCTTCGGTGGCTCGGCGCCGGTCAGCGCCTCCGGGAGCCGTACCCCGTACTTGTCGGCGAGCTCGAGCAGGGTGGCGGGCCGCATCGACCCGGTGAAGTGCAGGTGCAGATGGGCCTTCGGCAGCTCTCTTACGTCTCGTACACGCTCCATTCCAGGATCTTGCCGTACGCACATGGAGTCCCGGTAGCGGCTTTCCACCTTCGGGACCTTCCCCGAACGAAGAATCGGGCCGCCCTCCCGGAGGGGAGGACGGCCCGCACGCACGCGTGGAGTGCTGTTTTCTGCCTCGGACGTCAGTCGCGGGCCTCGGCCAGCAGCTTCTGGATCCGCGAGATGCCCTCGACGAGATCCTCGTCACCGAGCGCATAGGACAGCCGCAGGTAACCGGGCGTACCGAAGGCCTCGCCGGGCACCACCGCGACCTCGGCCTCCTCCAGGATCAGCGCGGCCAGCTCGACGCTGTTCTGCGGGCGCTTGCCGCGGATCTCCTTGCCGATGAGCTCCTTCACCGAGGGGTACGCGTAGAAGGCACCCTCGGGCACGGGGCAGAGCACGCCGTCGATCTCGTTGAGCATCCGCACGATGGTCTTGCGGCGCCGGTCGAAGGCCTCGCGCATCTTCGCGACGGCGACCAGGTCACCGGAGACGGCCGCGAGCGCGGCGGCCTGCGCGACGTTCGAGACGTTGGACGTGGCGTGCGACTGCAGGTTCGTCGCCGCCTTCACGACGTCCTTCGGGCCGATGATCCAGCCCACCCGCCAGCCGGTCATCGCGTACGTCTTGGCGACGCCGTTGACCACGATGCACTTGTCGCGCAGCTCGGGCAGGATCGCGGGGAGCGAGGTGAACTTCGCGTCTCCGTAGACGAGGTGCTCGTAGATCTCGTCCGTCAGGACCCACAGACCGTGCTCCAGGGCCCAGCGGCCGATGGCCTCGGCGTCGGCCTCGCTGTAGACGGCGCCCGTGGGGTTGGACGGCGAGACGAAGAGCACGACCTTCGTACGCTCCGTGCGAGCGGCCTCGAGCTGCTCGACGGAGACGCGGTAGCCGGTGGTCTCGTCGGCGACGACCTCGACCGGGACACCGCCGGCCAGACGGATCGACTCCGGGTACGTCGTCCAGTAGGGAGCCGGGACGATGACCTCGTCACCCGGGTCGAGGATCGCGGCGAACGCCTCGTAGATGGCCTGCTTGCCGCCGTTGGTCACCAGGACCTGCGAGGCGTCGACCTCGTAGCCCGAGTCGCGCAGCGTCTTCGCGGCGATCGCGGCCTTGAGCTCGGGGAGCCCGCCGGCCGGCGTGTAGCGGTGGAACTTCGGGTTCTTGCAGGCCTCGATGGCCGCTTCGACGATGTAGTCCGGGGTCGGGAAGTCGGGCTCACCCGCGCCGAAACCGATCACCGGACGACCGGCGGCCTTGAGTGCCTTGGCCTTGGCGTCGACGGCGAGGGTCGCGGACTCGGAGATCGCACCGATGCGGGCGGACACCCGGCGCTCGGTCGGAGGAGTTGCAGCGCTCATAACCCCATCGTTCCAGACCCGAAACGCCCCGGGCACACGGGTTTCCAAGAGCATCGGATCTGATTCTGTTCGACGGGGGGCCGCGGACCACGTACACTCACTGCTCGTTGGCCCTCACCGGCCGCTCCCTCTCGACGCACTCCGTGCACATGGGCGGATGCGGTAGGTTGGGGGAAATCAAAGGGTCGTAGCTCAATTGGTAGAGCACTGGTCTCCAAAACCAGCGGTTGGGGGTTCAAGTCCCTCCGGCCCTGCTACACACTCCTTCGCCAGGATGTGTGCGCATGTACGTACTGCAATGCACCGCCGTGCGGCTCAACCGGGCGCGGCACGGCCACGACCCGGAATCAGGTGAGGACGAGTGACGGACGCCGTGGGCTCCATCGACATGCCTGATGCCCAGGACGAGGCGCCGGAGTCGAAGAAGAAGGCCCGCAAGGGCGGCAAGCGCGGCAAGAAGGGCCCCTTCGGCCGTCTCGCGCTCTTCTACCGCCAGATTGTCGCGGAGCTCCGTAAGGTTGTCTGGCCGACCCGTAGTCAGCTGACGACCTACACCACAGTGGTGATCGTCTTCGTCGTCATCATGATCGGCCTTGTGACCGTGATTGACTATGGCTTCAGCCACGCTGTCAAGTACATCTTCGGCTGAGCCGAGAGCGAAGGGCGCCGTTCCCGGCGCCCATTTCGCGCGTTCCACCCCTCTGTATCCAGGAAGAAGCAGCCACCGTGTCTGACCCGAACCTGAACGACGCCGTTGAGCCTCGCGTGGACAACGCGGAGTCCGTGGAGGACCAGCTCGACATCGTCGAGGCGGCGGACGCCGAGGAGCCGGATCAGGCCGAGGCCGCCGACGCTGCCGCCGGCGAGCCCGCCGAAGAGGCTGCCATGCACCTGGAGGACGACGCCGAGGCTGTCGCCGAGTCCGACGAGGACGAGGCTGCCGACGCCGAGGCCGCCGACGAGGAGTCCGTCGAGGACGAGCCCGTCGAGGAGGCCGAGCCGGTCGACCCGATCGTCGCCCTGCGCGAAGAGCTCCGCACCCTCCCCGGCGAGTGGTACGTCATCCACACGTACGCCGGTTACGAGAACCGCGTGAAGACCAACCTCGAGCAGCGCGCCGTCTCGCTCAACGTCGAGGACTTCATCTTCCAGGCCGAGGTGCCGCAGGAAGAGGTCGCCCAGATCAAGAACGGCGAGCGCAAGACCATCCGCCAGAACAAGCTCCCCGGCTACGTCCTGGTGCGCATGGACCTGACGAACGAGTCCTGGGGCGTCGTCCGCAACACCCCCGGCGTCACCGGCTTCGTGGGCAACGCCTACGACCCGTACCCGCTGACCCTGGACGAGATCGTCAAGATGCTCGCCCCGGAGGCCGAGGAGAAGGCCGCCCGCGAGGCCGCGGAGGCCGAGGGCAAGCCCGCTCCGCAGCGCAAGGTCGAGGTCCAGGTCCTGGACTTCGAGGTCGGCGACTCGGTCACCGTCACCGACGGCCCGTTCGCGACGCTGCAGGCGACGATCAACGAGATCAACGCCGACTCGAAGAAGGTCAAGGGCCTCGTCGAGATCTTCGGCCGCGAGACCCCGGTCGAGCTCAGCTTCGACCAGATCCAGAAGAACTAGCGTCCTCTGGAACACACGCTTCCGACCAGGTCAGACGGGCTGCCAAAGCCGGTCTGACCTGCTCGGTTTTTAGCCGCGCGACTATACCCGTTATCGTTGTGCGGTATGCCTCCATCCGGATGACCGGATGGTCGGCTGAAAACTCTCACTAGGACCCGGAGAGAGCAATGCCTCCCAAGAAGAAGAAGGTCACGGGGCTTATCAAGCTCCAGATCCAGGCTGGTGCCGCCAACCCGGCCCCGCCGGTCGGCCCCGCGCTGGGCCAGCACGGCGTCAACATCATGGAGTTCTGCAAGGCCTACAACGCCGCGACCGAGTCGCAGCGTGGCTGGGTGATCCCGGTGGAGATCACGGTCTACGAAGACCGCTCCTTCACCTTCGTCACCAAGACGCCGCCGGCCGCCAAGATGATCCTGAAGGCCGCTGGTGTCGAGAAGGGCTCCGGCGAGCCCCACAAGACCAAGGTCGCCAAGGTCACCGAGGCGCAGATCCGCGAGATCGCGCAGACCAAGATGGAAGACCTCAACGCCAACGACCTGGACGCCGCGTCGAAGATCATCGCCGGCACCGCCCGTTCCATGGGCATCACGGTCGAGGGCTGAGCCTCCTCCCCCGTCTGACCTTTCTCAGTGGTAGGGCCACGCGCTGGCCCGCACCACGACTCCATACCTGAACCCACAGGAGCAGAAGTGAAGCGCAGCAAGACTCTCCGCGCTGCGGACGCCAAGATCGACCGGGAGAAGCTGTACGCCCCGCTCGAGGCCGTCCGTCTCGCCAAGGAGACCTCCTCGACCAAGTTCGACGGCACCGTCGAGGTCGCCATGCGTCTGGGTGTCGACCCGCGCAAGGCCGACCAGATGGTCCGTGGCACCGTGAACCTCCCGCACGGCACCGGCAAGACCGCCCGGGTCCTGGTCTTCGCGACCGGTGACCGTGCTGCGGCCGCGGAAGCCGCTGGGGCCGACATCGTCGGCGCCGACGAGCTCATCGACGAGGTCGCCAAGGGTCGCCTGGACTTCGACGCCGTCGTCGCCACCCCGGACCTCATGGGCAAGGTCGGCCGCCTCGGCCGCGTGCTCGGTCCGCGTGGTCTGATGCCGAACCCGAAGACCGGCACCGTGACCCCCGATGTCGTGAAGGCTGTCAACGACATCAAGGGCGGCAAGATCGAGTTCCGCGTCGACAAGCACTCGAACCTGCACTTCATCATCGGCAAGGTGTCCTTCGACGACACCAAGCTGGTGGAGAACTACGCCGCGGCCCTGGAGGAGATCCTCCGTCTGAAGCCGTCGGCCGCCAAGGGTCGCTACATCAAGAAGGCCGCCATCACCACCACGATGGGCCCCGGCATTCCGCTGGACTCGAACCGCACCCGCAACCTCCTCGTCGAGGAGGACCCGGCCGCCGTCTGAAACTGACGGCAGCCGCGTCGCGTACGCGTTCTGTGGACGGGCCCCGCAACCTTTCGAGGTGCGGGGCCCGTCCTCTTTGTGTACGAGCCTTTCCGATACGCCTGTCGTAGGCCTGCGCTAGCGTGCAGGCTCACCATGACTGCCAAGGGGTGGGACTACATGAACAGCACGACCATGCGGCGCGCCGGTCTCTCGATAGCGGTGGCCGCCGCACTGACCGGACTCACGGCCTGCGGTTCGGGCGACTCAGGCGGCTCCGACAAGGCGGACGGCGGCTCCAAGGGCGGCGGTGGCATCAAGCTCAGCCCGATAGCGGCCCTGAAGACCGTGGAGAGCTCCACGGACAAGGCCGACACTGCCAAGGTGACCGGCACGACGAGCATGGGCACCCAGTCGACCATGGACATGGACGGCGTCATGGGCTGGTCCGACGGCATCACGGGTGACGTCACGGTGACCTTCACCGGCGGTGCGCAGGCCCAGCAGATGGCACAGCTCGGCCAGACGAAGATCAACTACCGCTACCTGAAGAACGGCTTCTACGCGAACATGGGGGACAAGTTCGCGTCCCAGGCCGGCGGCGGCAAGCACTGGGTCGAGTACGACTACGACACCCTGGCCGAGATGAGCGGCGCGGCCGGTGAGGCCTTCAAGGACCAGATGCAGAACACGACGCCCAACCAGTCGGTGAAGATGCTGCTGGCCTCGGGCGACGTGAAGCGCGTGGGCGAGGAGACGGTCCGCGGGACCAAGGCGACGCACTACGCGGGCACGGTCGATGTCGCGGACCTCACCAAGCAGAGCGCGAACCTCGACGACAAGCAGTCGGCGGAGCTGAAGAAGCAGTTCGAGCAGGCCGGGATGAGCACCGAGAAGATCGACATCTGGGTCAACGACGACGATCTGCTGGTCAAGAAGATCGAGAAGGCCGAGACGAAGAACGGCGCCTTCTCCCAGACCGCCTACTACAGCGACTACGGCACCCCGCTCTCCGTGGAGAAGCCCGCGGCGTCGGACACCGTGAGCTTCAAGGCCCTCATGAACAAGCAGCCCGCCGTATAACCCACAGGCAGGACGAATTGCCCCTCAGGTACCCTCGGCACCAGAAATGTGTCGATCATGTGTTCCTAGGGGTGGGGTCATGACTGCTGTAGTCATACGCAAGAACAAGAACGGCAAGCGGGTGGCGGGCGCCGTGCTCGCCACCGCGCTGCTCTGTACCGGAGCGGTGGCCTGTGGGGGCTCGGACGGGGACAAGGCCGACAAGGCCGGGGGGATCCAGTCCCAGTCGAAGGTCACCGAGGTCATCACGGCCGCGTACAAGAAGACCTCGAAGGCCAAGTCGGCCAAGGTCGAGATGACCATGACCACGCCGCCCGGCAAGATGGGCAAGGCCATGGGCGGCGCCGGTGACATGAAGATGTCCGGCGTCATGGGCTGGGACCCCACCGTCATGGATATGACGGTGTCGGGCTCCGCGCTCACCGAGGGCGACCCGAACGCCCCGGAGAAGGTCCGGATGCTCTGGAGCGACAACGTCATCTACATGGACATGGGCGCGGCCGCGGCCAAGGACATGGACGGCAAGCGCTGGATGAAGATGGACCTCGGCGCCATCGCCAAGCAGACCGGCGACGAGAAGATCATGAAGCAGATGACCAGCGGCCTGGACAGCATGAACCAGGACCCGTCGCGTCAGCTCGCGATGCTCCTCGAGTCGCCGAACCTCAAGCACGTCGGCTCCGCCAAGGTCGACGGCGCGGAGACCCAGCGCTACAAGGGCCGTCTCACCGTCAAGGAAATGATGGAGACGAACGACGCCCTCGACGACCTGCTGAGCAAGAGCGAGCGCGAGCAGCTCTTCAAGAACGTCGAGAAGTCGGGCATCAAGGGCTACGACACCGAGGTCTGGGTCAACGAGGACGACTACCCGGTCCGCATGGACATCGACATCAAGACGCCCGAGGGCACGGTCAAGACGTCGCAGAAGTTCTCCGACTACGGGACCGCGGCGAAGGTGTCCGCGCCGCCGGCCGGACAGACCTTCGACCTGATGGAGATGTTCAAGGAGCTCGGCAAGCTGGGCAAGGACGGCGGCGACGCCCCCAGCGGCTTCTGACTGGATTTGCTTGACGCGGACCCGTTCGCGTACTCTTCCACAGAAGCCAAAGACCGCTGGTCGTTGCCGTGTGCTCGTAAGAGTGTGCGGTGGCCGAAGGATCCGCTGAAACTGCGGACGACCCGCGCAGGTGACTGTGGAAGTGCTCCTGGATGGATTCCGTCCGGTCGAGCTCACGCCCCGTGCGCCTGCGCCGGGGCGTTCTGTTTTTCCCAGCCCCTTCTGAGCGGTCCTCATCACCCGGAAGGAGGCCGACGCTCTATGCCGACGCCCGACAAGGCTGCCGCGGTAGCCGAGCTCACGGACAAGTTCCGCAGCTCGAACGCCGCCGTGCTGACCGAGTACCGGGGTCTCACCGTGGCCCAGCTCAAGCAGCTGCGCCGTTCCCTCGGTGCGAACTCCGAGTACGCCGTGGTGAAGAACACGCTGACCAAGATCGCGGCCAACGAGGCCGGGATCGACACGCTCGACGACCTGTTCAACGGTCCGACGGCGGTCGCCTTCGTCACCGGTGACCCGGTGGAGTCGGCGAAGGGTCTTCGTGACTTCGCCAAGGAGAACCCGAACCTCGTCATCAAGGGCGGTGTCCTTGACGGCAAGGCGCTGTCCGCCGACGAGATCAAGAAGCTTGCGGACCTCGAGTCCCGCGAGGTTCTGCTCAGCAAGCTGGCCGGCGCGTTCAAGGGCAAGCAGTCGCAGGCTGCCTCTGTCTTCCAGGCGCTGCCGTCGAAGTTCGTCCGCACCGCGGAGGCGCTTCGTGCCAAGCAGGCCGAGCAGGGCGGTGCCGAGTAATTCGGCTCGCACATTGACCGCCGCCTGACGCGACGGTCACAGCGGGCCCAACGTACGCCCGCCTTCATGTACACACGGCACCAGCCGAATTAGTGGAAGGACGCCATCATGGCGAAGCTGTCCCAGGACGACCTGCTCGCGCAGTTCGAAGAGATGACCCTCATCGAGCTCTCCGAGTTCGTGAAGGCCTTCGAGGAGAAGTTCGACGTCACCGCCGCCGCTGCCGCGCCGGTCGTCGTCGCCGGTGGTGCCGCTGGTGGCGCCGCTGAGGCCGAGGCCGAGCAGGACGAGTTCGACGTCATCCTCACGGGTGCCGGCGAGAAGAAGATCCAGGTCATCAAGGTCGTGCGTGAGCTGACCTCCCTGGGTCTGAAGGAGGCCAAGGACCTCGTCGACGGCACCCCGAAGCCGGTCCTCGAGAAGGTCGCCAAGGACGCCGCGGAGAAGGCCGCCGAGGCCCTCAAGGGCGCCGGCGCCTCCGTCGAGGTCAAGTGACCTCGCGAGTCGTCTGACTCTCTCGAGCCGTAAGGCTCTCGCGCTGTAACGCGCGCGTACTGAAGGGCGATCACCCATCTGGGTGGTCGCCCTTCGGCGTTCCCGGGTACTCCCGCGACGGGTGCCTTGCGATGTCGGTCCCGGCGAGTATGGTGATCTTCGTTGTGCCTCGGGACGGCCCGTGACGGTGACGATCTCAGAGCCAAGTCTGGGCAAGGGGGGCCTTGACGAACCGCACGCAGCGCGCAATTCTCAGGACGCGTCGTCACAACGATCCGGATCCGAGGCATGGATCGGCGGCGAAGAGGGCAGTATCGATGTGCATCGAGGGCGTGGCTTGCAGCAGGGGTTGAGAACAACGAGGGTCTTCAAAAACCCGCACTGGACATCAGTGGGCCGAGTGGCTACACTGACCCTTTGCGCTGCCTGTTAGCTGCCTCCTGCCCGTCACCAGGGGCATGCCCATGCTTGAGCACTGTGGATTGAACCTTCCCTGACCTGGGATGTCTGTCTCTGTGTCCAGCTTGGGACCGGTACGCGCGTAGTGAGTCCGAGCCCTCGGAAGGACCCCCTCTTGGCCGCCTCGCGCACTGCCTCGACCGCGAATACGAACAACGGCGCCAGCACCGCCCCGCTGCGCATCTCCTTTGCAAAGATCAAGGAGCCCCTCGAGGTTCCGAACCTTCTTGCGCTGCAGACCGAGAGCTTTGACTGGCTGCTCGGCAATGACGCGTGGAAGGCTCGTGTCGAGGCGGCTCTGGATAGCGGACAGGACGTCCCCACCAAGTCCGGTCTGGAGGAGATCTTCGAGGAGATCTCCCCGATCGAGGACTTCTCCGGGTCGATGTCCCTGACGTTCCGCGACCACCGTTTTGAGCCCCCGAAGAACTCCATCGACGAGTGCAAGGAGCGCGACTTCACGTTCGCCGCCCCGCTCTTCGTCACCGCCGAGTTCACCAACAACGAGACCGGCGAGATCAAGTCCCAGACGGTCTTCATGGGCGACTTCCCGCTCATGACGAACAAGGGCACCTTCGTCATCAACGGCACCGAGCGTGTCGTGGTGTCGCAGCTGGTCCGTTCGCCGGGTGTCTACTTCGATTCCTCGATCGACAAGACGTCCGACAAGGACATCTTCTCCGCCAAGATCATCCCGTCCCGGGGTGCCTGGCTGGAGATGGAGATCGACAAGCGCGACATGGTCGGTGTGCGCATCGACCGCAAGCGCAAGCAGTCGGTCACCGTTCTGCTCAAGGCTCTCGGTTGGACGACCGAGCAGATCCTCGAGGAGTTCGGCGAGTACGAGTCCATGCGCGCCACCCTGGAGAAGGACCACACCCAGGGCCAGGACGACGCGCTGCTCGACATCTACCGCAAGCTCCGTCCGGGCGAGCCGCCGACCCGTGAGGCCGCTCAGACGCTCCTTGAGAACCTCTACTTCAACCCGAAGCGCTACGACCTCGCGAAGGTCGGCCGCTACAAGGTCAACAAGAAGCTGGGTGCGGACGCTCCGCTCGACGCGGGCATCCTCACGGTCGAGGACATCATCGCCTCGATCAAGTACCTGGTGAAGCTGCACGCCGGTGAGACCGAGACCGTTGGCGACAGCGGCACGTCGATCGTCGTCGAGACCGACGACATCGACCACTTCGGCAACCGTCGTCTGCGCAACGTCGGCGAGCTCATCCAGAACCAGGTCCGCACGGGTCTGGCTCGTATGGAGCGCGTCGTCCGCGAGCGCATGACGACCCAGGACGTCGAGGCGATCACGCCGCAGACCCTGATCAACATCCGGCCGGTCGTCGCCTCCATCAAGGAGTTCTTCGGCACCAGCCAGCTGTCGCAGTTCATGGACCAGAACAACCCGCTGTCGGGTCTCACCCACAAGCGCCGTCTGTCGGCGCTTGGCCCGGGTGGTCTGTCCCGTGAGCGGGCCGGCTTCGAGGTCCGTGACGTGCACCCGTCCCACTACGGCCGCATGTGCCCGATTGAGACGCCGGAAGGCCCGAACATCGGTCTGATCGGTTCGCTCGCCTCGTACGGCCGCGTCAACGCGTTCGGCTTCGTCGAGACGCCGTACCGCAAGGTCGTTGAGGGCCAGGTCACCGACGACGTCGACTACCTGACGGCCGACGAGGAAGACCGCTTCGTCATCGCGCAGGCCAACGCGCCGCTGACGGACGACCTGCACTTCGCCGAGGCCCGCGTCCTGATCCGCCGTCGTGGCGGAGAGATCGACTACGTGCCCGGCACGGACGTCGACTACATGGACGTCTCGCCGCGCCAGATGGTGTCCGTCGCGACCGCGATGATCCCCTTCCTCGAGCACGACGACGCCAACCGCGCGCTCATGGGCGCGAACATGATGCGTCAGGCCGTGCCGCTGATCACCGCCGAGGCCCCCCTCGTCGGCACCGGCATGGAGTACCGCTGTGCGGTCGACGCCGGTGACGTGATCAAGGCCGAGAAGGCGGGTGTGGTCCAGGAGGTCTCCGCGGACTACGTCACGGTCACGAACGACGACGGCACGTACACCACGTACCGCATCGCCAAGTTCTCCCGGTCGAACCAGGGCACCTCCGTCAACCAGAAGGTTGTCGTCGACGAGGGCGCCCGCGTGGTCGAGGGCCAGGTCCTGGCCGACGGTCCCGCGACCGAAGAGGGCGAGATGGCCCTCGGCAAGAACCTGCTCGTGGCGTTCATGCCGTGGGAGGGTCACAACTACGAGGACGCGATCATCCTGTCGCAGCGCCTCGTGCAGGACGACGTCCTCTCCTCGATCCACATCGAGGAGCACGAGGTCGACGCCCGTGACACCAAGCTCGGCCCGGAGGAGATCACCCGGGACATCCCGAACGTCTCCGAGGAGGTCCTCGCCGACCTCGACGAGCGCGGCATCATCCGCATCGGCGCCGAGGTCATCGCCGGCGACATCCTCGTCGGCAAGGTCACGCCCAAGGGTGAGACCGAGCTGACCCCGGAGGAGCGTCTGCTCCGCGCGATCTTCGGTGAGAAGGCGCGCGAGGTCCGTGACACCTCCCTGAAGGTGCCGCACGGCGAGACCGGCAAGGTCATCGGCGTCCGCGTCTTCGACCGTGAAGAGGGCGACGAGCTGCCGCCGGGCGTGAACCAGCTGGTTCGTGTCTACGTGGCGCAGAAGCGCAAGATCACGGACGGTGACAAGCTCGCCGGCCGGCACGGCAACAAGGGTGTTATCTCGAAGATCCTTCCGATCGAGGACATGCCGTTCCTCGAGGACGGAACTCCGGTCGACATCATCCTGAACCCGCTGGGTGTGCCGTCCCGAATGAACCCGGGACAGGTCCTGGAGATCCACCTCGGCTGGCTCGCCAGCCGCGGCTGGGACGTCTCCGGCCTCGCGGACGAGTGGGCGCAGCGCCTGCAGGCCATCGGTGCCGACCAGGTCGACCCCGGTACGAACGTCGCCACCCCCGTCTTCGACGGTGCGCGTGAGGACGAGCTCGCCGGTCTGCTGCAGCACACCATCCCGAACCGCGACGGCGAGCGCATGGTGCTCCCGTCCGGCAAGGCGCAGCTGTTCGACGGCCGCTCCGGTGAGCCGTTCCCGGACCCGATCTCGGTCGGGTACATGTACATCCTCAAGCTGCACCACCTGGTCGACGACAAGCTGCACGCCCGCTCGACCGGTCCGTACTCGATGATCACCCAGCAGCCGCTGGGTGGTAAGGCTCAGTTCGGTGGTCAGCGCTTCGGTGAGATGGAGGTGTGGGCGCTGGAGGCATACGGCGCCGCGTACGCCCTCCAGGAGCTGCTGACGATCAAGTCCGACGACGTGACCGGCCGCGTGAAGGTCTACGAGGCCATCGTCAAGGGCGAGAACATCCCCGAGCCCGGCATTCCCGAGTCCTTCAAGGTGCTCATCAAGGAAATGCAGTCGCTCTGCCTCAACGTGGAGGTGCTGTCCTCGGACGGCATGTCCATCGAGATGCGTGACACCGACGAGGACGTCTTCCGCGCGGCGGAGGAGCTCGGTATCGACCTGTCCCGGCGCGAGCCGAGCAGCGTCGAAGAGGTCTGACGGGTCTGGCCGGGACCTCCTCGTGAGGTCCCGGCCCTGCCCCGGACCCGTACAGACCATGATTGAGACACGACCCCGAAAGAGGGATTGACGACAAGTGCTCGACGTCAACTTCTTCGACGAGCTGCGGATCGGCCTTGCCACCGCGGACGACATCCGACAGTGGTCGCACGGCGAGGTCAAGAAGCCGGAGACCATCAACTACCGCACCCTGAAGCCCGAAAAGGACGGACTCTTCTGCGAGAAGATCTTCGGTCCGACCCGGGACTGGGAGTGCTACTGCGGCAAGTACAAGCGTGTCCGCTTCAAGGGCATCATCTGTGAGCGCTGCGGCGTCGAGGTCACTCGCGCCAAGGTGCGTCGTGAGCGGATGGGCCACATTGAGCTGGCCGCGCCCGTCACGCACATCTGGTACTTCAAGGGCGTCCCGTCGCGCCTCGGCTACCTCCTCGACCTCGCCCCGAAGGACCTCGAGAAGGTCATCTACTTCGCGGCGTACATGATCACGTTCGTGGACGAGGAGCGCCGCACCCGCGACCTGCCCTCCCTGGAGGCGCACGTCTCCGTGGAGCGTCAGCAGGTCGAGAACCGTCGCGACTCCGACCTGGAGGCCCGCGCCAAGAAGCTCGAGACCGACCTGGCCGAGCTCGAGGCCGAGGGCGCCAAGGCCGACGTACGCCGCAAGGTGCGCGAAGGTGCCGAGCGTGAGATGAAGCAGCTGCGCGACCGTGCGCAGCGCGAGATCGACCGTCTCGACGAGGTGTGGAACCGCTTCAAGAACCTCAAGGTCCAGGACCTCGAGGGCGACGAGCTGCTCTACCGCGAGCTGCGTGACCGCTTCGGCACGTACTTCGACGGCTCGATGGGTGCCGCGGCGCTGCAGAAGCGCCTGGAGTCCTTCGACCTCGACGAGGAGGCCGAGCGCCTCCGCGAGATCATCCGTACCGGCAAGGGCCAGAAGAAGACCCGTGCGCTCAAGCGCCTCAAGGTCGTCTCCGCGTTCCTGCAGACCAGCAACAGCCCCAAGGGCATGGTGCTCGACTGCGTGCCGGTCATCCCGCCGGACCTGCGTCCGATGGTGCAGCTGGACGGTGGCCGCTTCGCGACCTCCGACCTGAACGACCTGTACCGCCGCGTGATCAACCGCAACAACCGCCTGAAGCGCCTTCTCGACCTCGGTGCGCCCGAGATCATCGTGAACAACGAGAAGCGCATGCTCCAGGAGGCGGTCGACGCCCTCTTCGACAACGGCCGTCGTGGTCGCCCGGTGACGGGCCCCGGCAACCGTCCGCTGAAGTCCCTCAGCGACATGCTGAAGGGTAAGCAGGGTCGATTCCGTCAGAACCTTCTCGGTAAGCGTGTGGACTACTCCGCGCGTTCCGTGATCGTCGTCGGTCCGCAGCTGAAGCTGCACCAGTGTGGTCTGCCGAAGGCCATGGCCCTGGAGCTCTTCAAGCCGTTCGTGATGAAGCGCCTGGTCGACCTGAACCACGCGCAGAACATCAAGAGCGCCAAGCGGATGGTCGAGCGCGGCCGCACGGTCGTGTACGACGTCCTCGAAGAGGTCATCGCCGAGCACCCGGTTCTGCTGAACCGTGCGCCCACGCTGCACCGCCTCGGCATCCAGGCCTTCGAGCCGCAGCTGGTCGAGGGCAAGGCCATCCAGATCCACCCGCTCGTCTGCACCGCGTTCAACGCGGACTTCGACGGTGACCAGATGGCCGTTCACCTGCCGCTCTCCGCGGAGGCGCAGGCCGAGGCCCGCATCCTGATGCTGTCCTCGAACAACATCCTCAAGCCCGCCGACGGCCGTCCGGTGACGATGCCGACCCAGGACATGGTCCTCGGTCTGTTCTTCCTCACCACCGACGGTGAGCTCCGTGACACCAAGGGCGAGGGCCGTGCGTTCGGCTCCGTCGCCGAGGCGATCATGGCGTTCGACGCGGGCGAGCTCGCGCTCCAGTCGACGGTCGACATCCGCTTCCCGGTGGGCACCATCCCGCCGCGTGGCTGGGTGCCGCCGGTCGCCGAGGAGGGCGAGCAGGAGTACCAGCAGGGCGACAGCTTCCGGCTGCGTACGTCCCTGGGCCGCGCGCTCTTCAACGAGCTGCTGCCCGAGGACTACCCGTTCGTCGACTACTCGGTCGGCAAGAAGCAGCTCTCCGAGATCGTCAACGACCTCGCCGAGCGCTACCCCAAGGTCATCGTGGCGGCGACGCTCGACAACCTGAAGGCGGCGGGCTTCTACTGGGCGACCCGTTCCGGCGTCACCGTGGCCATCTCCGACGTCGTGGTCCCCGAGGCCAAGAAGGCGATCGTCCAGGGCTACGAGGCGCAGGACGAGAAGGTCCAGAAGCAGTACGAGCGCGGTCTGATCACCAAGGACGAGCGCACGCAGGAGCTCATCGCGATCTGGACCAAGGCGACCAACGAGGTTGCCGAGGCGATGAACGCGAACTTCCCCAAGACGAACCCCATCTTCATGATGGTTGACTCGGGTGCCCGAGGAAACATGATGCAGATGCGTCAGATCGCCGGTATGCGTGGTCTGGTGTCGAACGCCAAGAACGAGACGATCCCGCGCCCGATCAAGGCCTCCTTCCGTGAGGGTCTGTCGGTGCTCGAGTACTTCATCTCGACTCACGGTGCTCGTAAGGGTCTTGCGGACACGGCCCTCCGTACCGCCGACTCCGGTTACCTCACCCGTCGTCTGGTCGACGTCTCGCAGGACGTCATCATTCGCGAGGAGGACTGTGGCACCGAGCGCGGTCTGAAGCTGAAGATCGCGGTCAAGGGCGAGGACGGTGTGCTCCGCAAGACGGAGAACGTCGAGACCTCGGTGTACGCCCGCATGCTGGCCGAGGACGTCGTCATCGACGGCAAGGTCATCGCGCCGGCCAACGTCGACCTCGGTGACGTGCTCATCGACGCCCTGGTCGCCAACGGCGTCGAGGAGGTCAAGACCCGTTCGGTGCTGACCTGTGAGTCGGCCGTCGGCACCTGTGCCTTCTGCTACGGCCGTTCGCTCGCCACCGGCAAGCTGGTCGACATCGGTGAGGCGGTCGGCATCATCGCCGCCCAGTCCATCGGTGAGCCCGGTACTCAGCTGACGATGCGTACCTTCCACACCGGTGGTGTGGCCGGTGACGACATCACCCAGGGTCTGCCCCGTGTCGTCGAGCTCTTCGAGGCTCGTACGCCGAAGGGTGTCGCCCCGATCTCCGAGGCCGCGGGCCGTGTCCGCATCGAGGAGACCGAGAAGACCAAGAAGATCGTCGTCACCCCGGACGACGGCAGCGACGAGACGGCGTTCCCGATCTCGAAGCGTGCCAAGGTCCTGGTGCGCGAGGGTGACCACGTCGAGGTGGGCCAGAAGCTCACCTTCGGTGCCACCAACCCGCACGACGTGCTGCGGATCCTCGGTCAGCGCGCGGTCCAGGTCCACCTGGTCGGCGAAGTCCAGAAGGTCTACAACAGCCAGGGCGTGTCGATCCACGACAAGCACATCGAGATCATCATCCGGCAGATGCTGCGCCGCGTGACGATCATCGAGTCCGGCGACGCGGAGCTGCTGCCGGGCGAGCTCGTCGAGCGCTCGAAGTTCGAGACCGAGAACCGTCGTGTGGTCACCGAGGGCGGTCACCCCGCCTCCGGCCGTCCGCAGCTGATGGGTATCACCAAGGCCTCGCTGGCGACGGAATCCTGGCTGTCGGCCGCCTCCTTCCAGGAGACGACCCGAGTTCTGACGGACGCGGCGATCAACGCCAAGTCCGACAGCCTCATCGGCCTCAAGGAGAACGTCATCATCGGTAAGCTCATCCCGGCCGGTACGGGCCTGTCCCGCTACCGCAACATCCGGGTCGAGCCGACCGAGGAGGCCAAGGCCGCGATGTACTCGGCCGTCGGCTACGACGACATCGACTACTCGCCGTTCGGCACGGGCTCCGGCCAGGCCGTTCCGCTGGAGGACTACGACTACGGTCCGTACAACCAGTAAGCGAGTCGCTTGATTCGAAGGGCGGCCACCCCGTTTCGCACGGGGTGGCCGCCCTTCGGCGTTTCCGGTCGGTGCCCGGCTGCGGCCGGGTGGGGGAGAGGTCAGCCGATGAGCAGGGAAGCGGGGATCAGGGCCGTGCCGGCGCAGAAGGCGATCAGGCCGGTGCGGATCCACTGGTGCTTGCGGGCGGCGATCCTGCTGGTCTCGGCGAGGGCGGTGAGCAGTGCGAGGGCCGGTTCGCGCGCGGTCTCGGTCAGCGCGTCCGCCAGCACGCCGGTGCGGGCGGCGAGCTGGATGTCGCCGAAGTACGTGAGAGGCCTGCCCGGCGCCCACGGCACGCCCCGGTAGCGCGGGAGCACGGCCATCAGCAGCGAGAACAGCGAGAGGACCAGGCTGAACGCGCCGGCCCACCACACGGCCTGGCCCGGCAGGCCGAGCTGTCCCGGCGTCCATTCGCTGCTCGCGAGCCGCCCACTGAACACCCCGCCGGTCAGGCCCAGCGCGGCCACCAGGACGGCGGCCTTGCTGTCGGCCCTGCCGATCTCGGCGCGAAGATCGGCGAGCAGCCTCTCCCCGACCTCCGTGTGGGTGTGCGTGGGGGACGGGTCGGTGGAGGACGTCACTGGGGGCTGTCCTCGGGGTTCGACTGCTGTTCGATGTATCCGCCGTCGGGCGCGGGAGCGGCCGGTGGCGCCGGGGGAGCGGGCGGCTGCTGCCCGGCTCCGGGGAGCCGCTGGTTGAGGATGTCGTCGGCCACCTGCATGGCCAGGCGAGGGGACTGTTTGGCGACGAGCCGAGCGTCCTCGGGGTGCTGCGCCCGCATCCGCAGCTGCACCGCGCGGCCGACGCGCAATCCGACGGCGAAGGCGTCGTCGTCGCTGGGCAGTTCGAGGTCGAGATGGACCGTGTGCGGCAGCATCAGGGCGGCGCCCCTGCGCCCGGTGGAGTGCGCCCCGGTGAGGATCACCGCCCGCTCATGGGACAGCCGTTCGAGGGCAGGCCCGAAAGTGTCGCTCTCGGCGAAGACCGCGGCGAGCCCGTCGAGTTCGGCGCGTGGGATCTCGCCGGAGGCGTGCCGCGGCCCGGCGGGGCCGTGGTGGTGGCGCTCGGCCTTGCCGCCGAGGGTGAACTCCGGTGCGTGCTCGATGAGTTCGCGCCGTGCGGCATGGGCTTCCTGCGGTTCGTCGGGCTGCTCCTGCAGGCCGTTCGTGGGGTCCTGGGCGGTGGGGCGTTCCTGGTCCGCCCGCTGATCGGCGTACGCGCTCACGCGTTCTCACCGCGCCGACCGCCCGCGCCGCCGTTGACGTCGACGGTGGGGCTGCCCGCCCCCTGCCCCGGCGCCGGACGCTCCCCCGAGCCGACGTCCGGCGCCGGGGTTCCCCCGGCCCCCCTCTCACTGTGGTCCTCGGCCCCGGCGGGCACAGGGCCGTGCAGCCACGCCCGCAGTGGCCCGTTCTTGCCGGACACCGTCACGGCGTGGAACTCGTCGGCCGGTACGCCGGGCCTGTTGTGCCGCACGACCCCCGCGTGCACGCCCTCCGAGACGACGAGCGCGAAGCCGTTCGTACGTTCCCGCAGAGCTGTCCGCAGTACGTCGCCGTCGAGCAGTCGGCAGGCGTGGTCGAGGTCGGAGCCGACCCGTCCGTCGAGCTCGTCGACCGCGACGTACTCCGTGGCGAGCACGGCGCGCAGCCGGATCTGCGCGGAGCTCGACGCCATCCGGTTCACCGCCCGCAGCTGCGCGGGCACCTCGCCGAGCAGGGTGCGCAGCAGGGCGTGCACCGAGGCGTCGGCGTCGATCAGTTCCAGCACGGAGTCGCCGCGGTCGGCGCGGAGCCGCAGGGTCTCGTCGATGCCCGCGCTCTCGAGGACGCGGTCGGTGACGGCGTACAACATGCGCCGCAGATACGCCTGTTCGACGTCGTCCCGGTCGCTGTACTTCTCGATGCCGAGCAGCAGGATGGCGCGGCTCACGGGGTCGGTCATGTTCGCCCTTCGCTCGGGGAGGAGGCCGACCTGAAGCGTGCCGACGGCCGGCTCCCCGTGGTGAGGGCGGATGACGCACTCGAAGTGTGACCGTGTGCACACCGGGGCACGAGCGGGGGCCCGGTCACCAGTCCCCGGGCCGCTCGGCGCGCGCGATGCGCCGCAGGACGTCCGGCCGCACGATGACCAGGGCGCGCCGCCCCGTGGTCACCACACCCCGGTCCCGCAACTCCTTGAGCAGCCGCTGCACCATCTCCCGGGACGCCCCGACGGACCCGGCGAGCTCCTGCTTGCTCAGCGGTACGGCGAGCTCGATGCCCTCGTCCGTACGGCGCCCGTGCGTGCGGGCGAGGTCGAGCAGGAACGCGGCGAACCGCTCCCGCACGCTCATGGACGCGAATTCCAGGCGGCGCCGGTCGGCGGCCCTGGTGCGGTCGGACGTCAGCCCGAGCAGGGCGAAGGCGGCGGCGGGGGAGCGGTCGAGGAACTCCGTGAACCGCTCGTGCTCGACGGCGACCGCGCGTACGGCCTCCAGCGCGGTCACCGTCGCCGAGCGCGGCCGCCCGGTCAGCGCGGCGGATTCGCCGATGATGTCGCCGGGGCCGCGCAGGGCGAGCAGCGCCTCGTAGCCGTTGGCGGCCGCCGCGGTCACCTTGGTCCAGCCGTGCAGGATGAGCAGGACGTGCGAGGACGGTTCGTGCTGGTGCAGGAGCTGGATGCGTGGCCCGAAGTTCAGCTCGTGGCCGAGCGCGAGGAGAGCGGACCGCTCCTCGCTCTCCAGGCGGGCGAGGAAGGGTACGCGGTCGTCCAGACCGCCGTCCCCGGGTACGTGGGCCGCCGTCATGGGTCCCCCGATCGTCCAGCGGACCGATCAAGCTACTGAAACCGGGTGCCCCCTGAACATGGCACGGACAGGATCGGGCGCAAGACGGCGTGTGGCGATGGGCGAGAAGTCCGGCGTGTCGCGGTGGCCTGCATTTGTTTTGACCGAACTCGATGAGGTAGGTACGCTCAGACCTTGTGCCTGGGGTGTGCCTGGGCTCGCGCGCGTGTCCTCAACCGCACCGTGAGTCCGAGAACGGCCACCGAAATCTGCGCCCCTTTCCGCCTTGCGGCGGGAGTCTGCAGCATTCGACACACCCGACCGCGTGGGTCGGCAACGTTCCAGGTTAGCTTTACTATTCGGCACACAGAAACCGGAGAAGTAGTGCCTACGATCCAGCAGCTGGTCCGTAAGGGCCGGCAGGACAAGGTCGAGAAGAACAAGACGCCCGCACTCGAGGGTTCGCCCCAGCGCCGCGGCGTCTGCACGCGTGTGTTCACGACCACCCCGAAGAAGCCGAACTCGGCCCTCCGTAAGGTCGCGCGTGTGCGTCTGACCTCCGGGATCGAGGTCACGGCCTACATTCCGGGTGAGGGACACAACCTGCAGGAGCACTCCATCGTGCTCGTGCGTGGTGGCCGTGTGAAGGACCTGCCGGGTGTTCGTTACAAGATCATCCGCGGTTCCCTCGACACCCAGGGTGTCAAGAACCGCAAGCAGGCCCGCAGCCGCTACGGCGCCAAGAAGGAGAAGTAAGAATGCCTCGTAAGGGCCCCGCCCCGAAGCGCCCGGTCATCATCGACCCGGTCTACGGTTCTCCTCTGGTGACCTCCCTCATCAACAAGGTGCTGCTGAACGGCAAGCGCTCCACCGCCGAGCGCATCGTGTACGGCGCCATGGAGGGCCTGCGCGAGAAGACCGGCAACGACCCGGTCATCACGCTGAAGCGCGCGCTTGAGAACATCAAGCCGACCCTCGAGGTCAAGTCCCGCCGCGTCGGCGGTGCGACCTACCAGGTTCCGATCGAGGTCAAGCCCGGTCGTGCCAACACGCTGGCCCTGCGCTGGCTGGTGGGTTACTCCCGCGCCCGTCGCGAGAAGACCATGACCGAGCGTCTGCTCAACGAGCTCCTCGACGCCTCCAACGGCCTCGGTGCCGCTGTGAAGAAGCGCGAGGACACCCACAAGATGGCCGAGTCCAACAAGGCCTTCGCGCACTACCGCTGGTAGTCGCTACCCACATCGAGACCGAGAGAAGACTGAGCCGACATGGCTACCACTTCACTTGACCTGGCCAAGGTGCGCAACATCGGCATCATGGCCCACATCGACGCGGGCAAGACGACGACCACCGAGCGGATCCTGTTCTACACCGGTGTCTCGTACAAGATCGGTGAGGTCCACGATGGCGCTGCCACCATGGACTGGATGGAGCAGGAGCAGGAGCGTGGCATCACGATCACCTCTGCTGCCACCACCTGTCACTGGCCGCTGAACGACGTCGACCACACCATCAACATCATCGACACCCCGGGCCACGTCGACTTCACCGTCGAGGTGGAGCGTTCGCTCCGCGTGCTCGACGGTGCCGTGACGGTGTTCGACGGCGTCGCCGGCGTTGAGCCCCAGTCCGAGACCGTGTGGCGTCAGGCGGACCGCTACGGCGTGCCGCGTATCTGCTTCGTCAACAAGCTCGACCGCACCGGTGCCGAGTTCCACCGCTGCGTCGACATGATCGTCGACCGCCTCGGTGCGACCCCGATCGTCATGCAGCTGCCCATCGGTGCAGAGGCTGACTTCAAGGGCGTCGTCGACCTCGTCACGATGAAGGCATTCGTCTGGTCCGCCGAGACCAAGATGGGCGAGGCCTACGACATCGTCGACATCCCGGACACGCACACCGAGGCTGCCGAGGAGTACCGCGGCAAGCTGCTCGAGGCCGTGGCCGAGAACGACGAGCAGATGATGGAGCTGTACCTCGAGGGCCAGGAGCCCACCGAGGAGCAGCTGTACGCGGCGATCCGTCGCATCACCATCGCCTCCGGCAAGGGCGGCGACACCACCGTCACCCCCGTGTTCTGCGGCACCGCGTTCAAGAACAAGGGCGTCCAGCCCCTGCTCGACGCCGTCGTGCGCTACCTGCCGTCCCCCCTGGACGTCGAGGCCATCGAGGGCCACGACGTCAAGGACCCGGAGACGGTCGTCAAGCGCAAGCCGTCCGACGACGAGCCGCTGTCGGCCCTCGCGTTCAAGATCGCGAGCGACCCGCACCTCGGCAAGCTCACCTTCGTCCGGATCTACTCCGGTCGCCTTGACTCCGGCACCGCGGTGCTGAACTCCGTCAAGGGCAAGAAGGAGCGCATCGGCAAGATCTACCGCATGCACGCGAACAAGCGTGAGGAGATCGAGTCGGTGGGCGCCGGTGACATCGTCGCCGTCATGGGTCTGAAGCAGACCACCACGGGCGAGACGCTCTGTGACGACAAGCAGCCGGTGATCCTGGAGTCCATGGACTTCCCGGCGCCGGTCATCCAGGTCGCCATCGAGCCGAAGTCCAAGGGCGACCAGGAGAAGCTGGGTGTCGCCATCCAGCGTCTCTCGGAGGAGGACCCCTCCTTCCAGGTCCACTCGGACGAGGAGACCGGCCAGACCATCATCGGTGGTATGGGCGAGCTTCACCTCGAGGTGCTCGTCGACCGCATGAAGCGCGAATTCCGCGTCGAGGCGAACGTCGGCAAGCCGCAGGTCGCGTACCGCGAGACGATCCGCAAGGCCGTCGAGCGCGTGGACTACACCCACAAGAAGCAGACCGGTGGTACCGGTCAGTTCGCCAAGGTGCAGATCGCGATCGAGCCGATCACGGACGGCGACGCGTCGTACGAGTTCGTGAACAAGGTCACCGGTGGCCGCATCCCGCGGGAGTACATCCCGTCGGTGGACGCCGGTGCGCAGGAGGCCATGCAGTTCGGCATCCTGGCCGGCTACGAGATGACTGGCGTCCGCGTCATCCTTCTCGACGGTGCCTACCACGAGGTCGACTCCTCCGAGCTCGCCTTCAAGATCGCCGGTTCGCAGGCCTTCAAGGAGGCCGCGCGCAAGGCCAGCCCCGTGCTGCTCGAGCCGATGATGGCCGTCGAGGTCACCACGCCCGAGGACTACATGGGCGATGTCATCGGTGACATCAACTCCCGCCGTGGCCAGATCCAGGCCATGGAGGAGCGCAGTGGCGCTCGCGTCGTGAAGGGCCTCGTGCCCCTCTCGGAGATGTTCGGCTACGTCGGAGACCTCCGCAGCAAGACGTCGGGGCGCGCAAGCTACTCAATGCAGTTCGACTCCTACGCCGAGGTTCCGCGGAACGTCGCCGAGGAGATCATCGCGAAGGCCAAGGGCGAGTAACTCACCCGAGTTCACGCTTTAGGCTTGACACCATCCGCCGGGGTTCGACCCCATAAGGCAAGAATCCCGGCGGCTGGCTTCCCAGCAAAGATCACCTGGCGCCGATGAAGCAAGGCGTACAGAACCACTCCACAGGAGGACCCAGTGGCGAAGGCGAAGTTCGAGCGGACTAAGCCGCACGTCAACATCGGCACCATCGGTCACATTGACCACGGTAAGACGACCCTCACGGCCGCCATTACCAAGGTGCTGCACGACGCGTACCCCGACCTGAACGAGGCCTCGGCCTTCGACCAGATCGACAAGGCTCCCGAGGAGCGCCAGCGCGGTATCACGATCTCGATCGCGCACGTCGAGTACCAGACCGAGGGCCGTCACTACGCGCACGTCGACTGCCCCGGTCACGCGGACTACATCAAGAACATGATCACGGGTGCCGCGCAGATGGACGGCGCCATCCTCGTGGTCGCCGCCACCGACGGCCCGATGCCGCAGACCAAGGAGCACGTGCTCCTGGCCCGCCAGGTCGGCGTTCCGTACATCGTCGTCGCCCTGAACAAGGCCGACATGGTGGACGACGAGGAGATCCTGGAGCTCGTCGAGCTCGAGGTCCGTGAGCTCCTCTCCGAGTACGAGTTCCCGGGCGACGACGTTCCGGTCGTCAAGGTCTCCGCTCTGAAGGCCCTCGAGGGCGACAAGGAGTGGGGCAACTCGGTCCTCGAGCTCATGAAGGCCGTCGACGAGTCGATCCCGGAGCCCGAGCGCGACGTCGACAAGCCGTTCCTGATGCCGATCGAGGACGTCTTCACGATCACCGGTCGTGGCACCGTCGTCACCGGTCGTATCGAGCGCGGCATCCTCAAGGTCAACGAGACCGTCGACATCATCGGCATCAAGACCGAGAAGACCACCACCACGGTCACCGGCATCGAGATGTTCCGCAAGCTGCTCGACGAGGGCCAGGCCGGTGAGAACGTCGGTCTGCTCCTCCGTGGCATCAAGCGCGAGGACGTCGAGCGCGGCCAGGTCATCATCAAGCCCGGTTCGGTCACGCCGCACACCGAGTTCGAGGCCCAGGCCTACATCCTGTCGAAGGACGAGGGTGGCCGTCACACCCCGTTCTTCAACAACTACCGCCCGCAGTTCTACTTCCGTACCACGGACGTGACCGGCGTCGTGACCCTCCCCGAGGGCACCGAGATGGTCATGCCGGGTGACAACACTGAGATGACCGTTGAGCTCATCCAGCCCGTCGCCATGGAAGAGGGCCTGAAGTTCGCCATCCGTGAGGGTGGCCGGACCGTCGGCGCCGGCCAGGTCACCAAGATCAACAAGTAAGTCTTCTTGCTTGCGGATCGGGGAGACCCGGTCGCTCTGAACTGAGCGCAGCGAAGAGCCCCGTTCACCTCCGGGTGGGCGGGGCTCTTTGCGTACGCGATCTCGGCCGTGGCAGCTTGACAGTTCGCCCCGATTGGCCTTCGGCATCCCACGTATGGCACACTGTTCAGGTTGCTCGGTTGAGTGCCGATGCTGTGCGCCTCCCGCCGGGAGGACCGGAAGCGAGTCCCACAGTACTCGTCGCCATATCTGTCGAAGGGTCGTCAAGGCCCACAGGCAGCGCTGTGGCGGACGTACGGGAATCTTTCGGGAAGTGCAGTGCGGTGGCTCGGCCAGGCGCCCGGTGGGTTTCTTCCCCCGGACCCGCGGTCATCGAGGGCCGCAGCCCCTAGCAGGGAAATCCTTCGGGAGATCTGTGTGAGCGGGACTGCGACACGCCCGACCGCGTGGGTCGGAGGAAGTAGAAAAAAGGGCCTCCCGGGGGCCAGAGCGTTCGAGACAAAGGACTACTAAGTAGCCATGGCGGGACAGAAGATCCGCATCCGGCTCAAGGCCTACGACCACGAGGTCATCGACTCCTCGGCGAAGAAGATCGTCGAGACGGTGACTCGCACTGGTGCGTCGGTCGCGGGCCCGGTGCCGCTGCCCACTGAGAAGAACGTGTACTGCGTCATCAAGTCGCCGCACAAGTACAAGGACTCGCGCGAGCACTTCGAGATGCGCACGCACAAGCGCCTGATCGACATCCTCGACCCGACGCCCAAGACCGTTGACTCGCTGATGCGCCTGGACCTTCCGGCCGGCGTTGACATCGAGATCAAGCTCTGAAGGGCGCTGGAGAGATGACCAAGCAGATCAAGGGCATCCTGGGCGAGAAGCTCGGCATGACCCAGGTCTGGGACGAGAACAACCGTGTCGTCCCGGTGACCGTGGTCAAGGCCGGACCCTGCGTCGTTACCCAGGTCCGTACGAATGACAGCGACGGCTACGAGTCGGTCCAGATCGCCTTCGGCGAGATCGACCCGCGCAAGGTGAACAAGCCCCTCAAGGGCCACTTCGCCAAGGCCGACGTGACCCCCCGTCGCCACCTCGTCGAGATCCGTACCGCTGGTGCCAGCGAGTACACCCTCGGCCAGGAGCTGACTGCCGAGACGTTCGAGGCCGGTATCAAGGTCGACGTCACCGGCAAGAGCAAGGGCAAGGGCTTCGCCGGTGTGATGAAGCGTCACAACTTCCACGGTGGCAAGGCCTCCCACGGTGCCCACCGCGTGCACCGCAAGCCCGGTTCCATCGGTGGCTGTGCCACCCCCGGCCGTGTCTTCAAGGGCATGCGCATGGCGGGTCGCATGGGCAACGAGCGGGTCACCACCCAGAACCTGACCGTCCACGCCGTTGACGCGGAGAAGGGCCTGCTGCTCATCAAGGGCGCGGTTCCTGGTCCGAACGGCGGCCTCGTCCTGGTCCGTACCGCGGCCAAGGGGGCCTGAGGTAACCCATGAGCACCATTGACATCCTTTCGCCGGCAGGCGACAAGACCGGGACGGTCGAGCTCCCCGCGGAGATCTTCGACGTCGAGAAGATCAGCATCCCGCTGATCCACCAGGTCGTCGTCGCGCAGCTGGCCGCGGCCCGTCAGGGCACGCACAAGACCAAGACCCGCGGTGAAGTCCGTGGTGGTGGCAAGAAGCCTTACCGCCAGAAGGGCACCGGCCGCGCGCGCCAGGGTTCGACCCGTGCGCCGCAGTTCGCCGGCGGTGGCGTCGTCCACGGCCCCGTGCCGCGTGACTACTCGCAGCGCACCCCCAAGAAGATGAAGGCTGCCGCTCTGCGTCACGCCCTCACCGACCGGGCGCGCAACTCCCGCATCCACGTCGTCTCCGGCGTGGTCGAGGGCGAGATCTCGACGAAGGCCGCGAAGAGCCTGCTCGGCAAGGTCAGCGAGCGCAAGAACGTGCTCCTGGTCATCGAGCGCTCGGACGAGCTTTCGCTGCTCTCCGCCCGCAACCTGCCCCAGGTCCACATCCTGGAGCCGGGCCAGCTGAACACGTACGACGTGCTCGTCTCGGACGACGTGGTCTTCACCAAGGCCGCGTTCGAGTCCTTCGTGTCCGGCCCGAAGGCCACTGACACCGAAGGGAGCGAAGCCTGATGGCCATCCGTCACCAGAGCATCGCGTCCAAGGCTGCGAAGGCCGCCAAGGCCGCGCGCGTCGCCAAGGCGAAGCGCATCGCGACCGAGGGCAAGATCGCCGTTGAGCCCACCCCGCTGAGCAAGTCCTTCTCGGACCCGCGCGACGTCCTCGTCAAGCCGGTCGTCTCCGAGAAGTCGTACGCGCTGCTCGACGAGGGCAAGTACACGTTCATCGTGGCCCCGGGCGCCAACAAGACCCAGATCAAGCAGGCCGTCGAGGCGGTCTTCTCGGTCAAGGTCACCGGCGTCAACACGATCAACCGTCAGGGCAAGCGGAAGCGCACGCGCACCGGGTTCGGCAAGCGTGCCGACACCAAGCGCGCCATCGTGACCCTTGCTGAGGGCGACCGTATCGACATCTTCGGCCAGGCCTCCTAACGGAGCGCCCTGGTCCGAATATCGGACGAGGACTGAGAAATGGGAATCCGCAAGTACAAGCCGACTACGCCGGGCCGTCGTGGCTCCAGCGTCGCCGACTTCGTCGAGGTAACGCGGTCCACGCCGGAGAAGTCGCTGGTCCGCCCGCTGCACAGCAAGGGCGGCCGTAACAACGCCGGTCGGATCACCGTTCGCCACCAGGGTGGCGGACACAAGCGCGCCTACCGCGTGATCGACTTCCGTCGTCACGACAAGGACGGCGTGCCGGCCAAGGTCGCGCACATCGAGTACGACCCCAACCGCACCGCGCGCATCGCGCTGCTGCACTACGCGGACGGCGAGAAGCGCTACATCCTCGCCCCGCGCGGCACGCAGCAGGGTGACCGGATTGAGAGCGGCCCCGGTGCCGACATCAAGCCCGGCAACAACATGGCGCTGCGCAACATCCCGGTCGGTACGACCATCCACGCCATCGAGCTGCGGCCCGGCGGCGGCGCGAAGTTCGCCCGCTCCGCGGGTGCCTCCGTGCAGCTGCTCGCGAAGGAAGGCGCCATGGCGCACCTTCGCATGCCGTCCGGTGAGATCCGCCTGGTCGACGTCCGCTGCCGCGCCACCATCGGCGAGGTCGGCAACGCCGAGCAGTCGAACATCAACTGGGGCAAGGCCGGCCGCATGCGCTGGAAGGGCGTCCGCCCGACCGTGCGTGGTGTCGTGATGAACCCGGTCGACCACCCGCACGGTGGTGGTGAAGGCAAGACCTCCGGTGGTCGTCACCCGGTCTCGCCGTGGGGCAAGAAGGAGGGTCGTACTCGTGATCGCAACAAGGCGAGCAACAAGTACATCGTCCGCCGCCGCAAGTCGAACAAGAAGCGCTAGGAGCGGGTTTAGATGCCGCGCAGTCTCAAGAAGGGGCCCTTCGTTGACGACCACCTCGTAAAGAAGGTGGACGCCCAGAACGAAGCCGGCACCAAGAACGTCATCAAGACCTGGTCCCGTCGCTCGATGATCATCCCCAGCATGCTGGGCCACACGATCGCGGTGCACAACGGCAAGACCCACATCCCGGTGTTCGTCACCGAGTCGATGGTCGGCCACAAGCTCGGCGAGTTCTCGCCGACGCGCACCTTCCGGGGTCACGTCAAGGACGACCGGAAGTCGAAGCGCCGCTAAGGCGGGGTGGAATCGACTATGACTAACACCGAAGGGACAACCATGGAAGCCAGGGCCCAGGCGCGGTACATCCGCGTCACGCCCATGAAGGCCCGCCGCGTGGTGGACCTCATCCGTGGCATGGATGCCACGGAGGCTCAGGCGGTCCTGCGTTTCGCCCCGCAGGCCGCGAGCGTGCCGGTCGGCAAGGTGCTGGACAGCGCCATTGCCAACGCCGCGCACAACTACGACCACACCGACGCCTCCACGCTGGTCATCAGCGAGGCGTACGTGGATGAGGGCCCGACCCTGAAGCGGTTCCGTCCGCGTGCCCAGGGCCGTGCCTACCGGATCCGTAAGCGGACCAGCCACATCACCGTGGTCGTCAGCAGCAAGGAAGGAACCCGGTAATGGGCCAGAAGGTAAACCCGCACGGGTTCCGGCTCGGTGTCACGACCGACTTCAAGTCGCGTTGGTACGCCGACAAGCTGTACAAGGACTACGTCAAGGAAGACGTCGCCATCCGTCGGATGATGACGTCCGGCATGGAGCGCGCCGGCATCTCGAAGGTTGAGATCGAGCGCACCCGTGACCGCGTGCGTGTGGACATCCACACCGCTCGTCCCGGCATCGTCATCGGCCGTCGTGGCGCCGAGGCCGACCGCATCCGCGGTGACCTCGAGAAGCTCACGGGCAAGCAGGTCCAGCTGAACATCCTCGAGGTCAAGAACCCCGAGGTCGACGCTCAGCTCGTGGCCCAGGCCGTCGCGGAGCAGCTGTCCTCCCGCGTCTCCTTCCGTCGCGCCATGCGTAAGAGCATGCAGTCGGCGATGAAGGCGGGCGCCAAGGGCATCAAGATCCAGTGCGGTGGCCGTCTCGGCGGCGCCGAGATGTCCCGCTCGGAGTTCTACCGCGAGGGCCGTGTGCCCCTGCACACGCTCCGCGCCAACGTGGACTACGGCTTCTTCGAGGCCAAGACGACCTTCGGCCGCATCGGCGTGAAGGTCTGGATCTACAAGGGCGACGTCAAGAACATCGCCGAGGTCCGCGCCGAGAACGCCGCTGCCCGCGCCGGCAACCGCCCGGCCCGTGGTGGCAACGACCGCCCGGCCCGTGGTGGCCGTGGTGGCGAGCGTGGCGGCCGCGGTCGCAAGCCGCAGCAGCAGTCCGCGCCGGCTGCCGAGGCCCCCAAGGCCGACGCTCCCGCCGCTGCCGCTCCGGCTGCTGAGAGCACCGGAACGGAGGCCTGACCGAAATGCTGATCCCCCGTAGGGTCAAGCACCGCAAGCAGCACCACCCGAAGCGCAGCGGTATGTCCAAGGGTGGCACGCAGGTTGCGTTCGGCGAGTACGGCATCCAGGCGCTGACCCCGGCGTACGTGACGAACCGTCAGATCGAGGCCGCTCGTATCGCCATGACGCGTCACATCAAGCGTGGCGGCAAGGTCTGGATCAACATCTACCCGGACCGCCCCCTCACCAAGAAGCCTGCCGAGACCCGCATGGGTTCCGGTAAGGGTTCGCCGGAGTGGTGGGTCGCCAACGTCAAGCCCGGACGCGTGATGTTCGAGCTGTCGTACCCCAACGAGAAGATCGCGCGTGAGGCGCTGACTCGTGCAGCGCACAAGCTGCCGATGAAGTGCAAGATCGTTAAGCGCGAGGCAGGTGAAGCGTGATGTCGGCGGGAACCAAGGCGTCCGAGCTGCGCGAACTGGGCAACGAGGAGCTTGTCAACAAGCTCCGCGAGGCCAAGGAAGAGCTGTTCAACCTCCGCTTCCAGGCGGCGACCGGTCAGCTCGAGAACCACGGCCGGCTCAAGGCCGTCCGTAAGGACATCGCGCGGATCTACACCCTGATGCGTGAGCGCGAGCTGGGCATCGAGACGGTGGAGAGCGCCTGATGAGCGAGAGCAACGTGACTGAGACGAAGACCGACCGCGGCTTCCGCAAGACCCGTGAGGGTCTGGTCGTCAGCGACAAGATGGACAAGACCGTCGTCGTCGCTGTCGAGGACCGCGTCAAGCACGCGCTGTACGGCAAGGTCATCCGCCGTACGAACAAGCTCAAGGCGCACGACGAGCAGAACGCTGCCGGCGTCGGCGACCGCGTCCTCCTGATGGAGACGCGTCCGCTGTCGGCGACCAAGCGCTGGCGCATCGTCGAGATCCTCGAGAAGGCCAAGTAATTACCTGAAGGGTTTCCTTCAGGTTCAGTTCCGCCAGGCTCGGCAGGGGCCCAGCTCGTAAGAGCGAAGCCCCTGCCGGGAACCGGCAGACAAACAGGAGATAGACGTGATCCAGCAGGAGTCGCGACTTCGCGTCGCCGACAACACGGGTGCGAAGGAAATTCTCACCATTCGTGTTCTCGGTGGCTCGGGTCGCCGCTACGCGGGCATCGGTGACGTCATCGTCGCCACCGTCAAGGACGCGATCCCCGGTGGCAACGTGAAGAAGGGTGACGTCGTCAAGGCGGTCATCGTTCGCACCGTCAAGGAGCGCCGCCGTCCGGACGGCTCGTACATCCGCTTCGACGAGAACGCCGCCGTCATTCTGAAGAACGACGGCGACCCTCGCGGCACCCGTATCTTCGGCCCCGTCGGCCGTGAGCTGCGCGAGAAGAAGTTCATGAAGATCATCTCGCTCGCGCCGGAGGTGCTGTAAGCATGAAGATCAAGAAGGGCGACCTGGTCCAGGTCATCACCGGTAAGGACAAGGGCAAGCAGGGCAAGGTCATTGCCGCTTACCCGCGCGACGAGCGCGTCCTGGTCGAGGGTGTCAACCGGGTCAAGAAGCACACGAAGGCCGGCCCGACCGCCAGCGGCTCGCAGGCCGGCGGCATCGTGACCACCGAGGCCCCCGTCCACGTCTCCAACGTCCAGCTGGTCGTGGAGAAGGACGGCAACAAGGTCGTCACGCGCGTCGGTTACCGCTTCGACGACGAGGGCAACAAGATCCGCGTTGCCAAGCGGACGGGTGAGGACATCTGATGACGACCACCACCACTCCGCGTCTCAAGACGAAGTACCGCGAGGAGATCGCGGGCAAGCTGCGTGAGGAGTTCTCGTACGAGAACGTCATGCAGATCCCCGGCCTGGTCAAGATCGTGGTCAACATGGGTGTCGGCGACGCCGCCCGTGACTCGAAGCTGATCGACGGCGCCATCCGCGACCTGACCACGATCACCGGTCAGAAGCCGGCCGTGACGAAGGCCCGGAAGTCCATCGCGCAGTTCAAGCTGCGCGAGGGCCAGCCGATCGGCTGCCACGTCACGCTCCGTGGCGACCGCATGTGGGAGTTCCTGGACCGCACCCTGTCGCTCGCGCTGCCGCGCATCCGCGACTTCCGTGGTCTGTCCCCCAAGCAGTTCGACGGCCGTGGCAACTACACCTTCGGTCTCACGGAGCAGGTCATGTTCCACGAGATCGACCAGGACAAGATCGACCGCGTCCGGGGTATGGACATCACCGTGGTCACCACGGCGACCAACGACGACGAGGGCCGCGCCCTCCTTCGTCACCTCGGCTTCCCGTTCAAGGAGGCGTAAGCGAGATGGCGAAGAAGGCTCTGATTGCCAAGGCTGCTCGTAAGCCCAAGTTCGGTGTGCGTGCGTACACCCGCTGCCAGCGCTGCGGCCGTCCGCACTCCGTGTACCGCAAGTTCGGCCTGTGCCGCGTGTGCCTTCGTGAGATGGCTCACCGTGGCGAGCTGCCGGGCGTGACCAAGAGCTCCTGGTAGTCCCCCTGCCCCTTGGGCATACGGGATTGTCTGGATCTCTCGGTAAGTAAAGGGTTGGCAGAGGCCCTCCTCCACATGGCTTAGGCTAGGAGGGTTGGGCGTCTGCCGCCCTGACCGACTTACTACGCCGTAGGTCCCCGCGCCGCACCCGTCCCGCCTCTGAGTGGGGAGAGGGATGGCGCAGATAGGAAACCACGGCGAGAGAGGCCGAAGGCCAATTCATGACCATGACTGATCCGATCGCGGACATGCTGACTCGTCTGCGTAACGCGAACTCGGCGTACCACGACACCGTGGCGATGCCGCACAGCAAGATCAAGTCGCACATCGCGGAGATCCTCCAGCAGGAGGGCTTCATCACGGGCTGGAAGGTCGAGGACGCCGAGGTCGGCAAGAACCTCGTTCTCGAGCTGAAGTTCGGCCCGAACCGTGAGCGCTCCATTGCGGGCATCAAGCGGATCTCCAAGCCCGGTCTCCGGGTTTACGCGAAGTCCACCAACCTGCCGAAGGTCCTCGGCGGCCTCGGCGTGGCGATCATCTCCACGTCGCACGGTCTCCTGACCGGCCAGCAGGCAGGCAAGAAGGGCGTAGGTGGGGAAGTCCTCGCCTACGTCTGGTAGTCGGGAACGGAGGAATAGCTAATGTCGCGTATTGGCAAGCTCCCCATCACGGTTCCCGCCGGCGTGGACGTCACCATCGACGGCCGTACGGTCGCGGTGAAGGGCCCCAAGGGTTCCCTCACGCACACCGTCGTCGCGCCGATCGAGATCGCTAAGGGTGAGGACGGCGTCCTGAACGTCACCCGCCCGAACGACGAGCGTCAGAACAAGGCCCTGCACGGCCTGTCCCGCACGCTGGTGGCGAACATGATCACCGGCGTGACCCAGGGTTACGTGAAGAAGCTCGAAATCAGCGGTGTCGGTTACCGCGTCCTCGCGAAGGGCTCCAACCTGGAGTTCTCGCTGGGCTACAGCCACCCGATCCTGGTCGAGGCCCCCGAGGGCATCACCTTCAAGGTGGAGTCCGCGACCCGTTTCTCGGTCGAGGGCATCGACAAGCAGAAGGTCGGCGAGGTTGCGGCCAACATCCGCAAGCTGCGCAAGCCCGACCCGTACAAGGCCAAGGGTGTCAAGTACGAGGGCGAAGTCATCCGCCGCAAGGTCGGAAAGGCGGGTAAGTAAGCCATGGCATACGGTGTCAAGATTGCTAAGGGCGACGCTTACAAGCGTGCTGCCATCAAGCGTCGTCACATCCGGATCCGTAAGCACATCTCGGGTACGGCTGAGCGTCCGCGCCTGGTCGTGACGCGCTCCAACCGCCACATCGTGGCCCAGGTCATCGACGACATCAAGGGTCACACCCTTGCGTCGGCTTCGACCCTGGACACCACGATCCGCGGCGCCGAGGGCGACAAGTCCGCGCAGGCCAAGTCGGTCGGCGCCCTGGTCGCCGAGCGCGCCAAGGCCGCCGGTGTCGAGGCTGTCGTGTTCGACCGTGGTGGTAACCAGTACGCCGGGCGCATCGCCGCCCTGGCGGACGCCGCCCGCGAAGCCGGACTCAAGTTCTGAGTCGGTTCCGTAGCTAGCGGAAACAGAGAGAGGTAATTCCAATGGCTGGACCCCAGCGCCGCGGTGGCGGTGCCGGTGGCGGCGAGCGGCGGGACCGGAAGGGTCGCGACGGTGGCGCTGCTGCCGCCGAGAAGACCGCGTACGTTGAGCGCGTTGTCGCGATCAACCGCGTCGCCAAGGTTGTGAAGGGTGGTCGTCGCTTCAGCTTCACCGCGCTGGTCGTGGTGGGCGACGGTGACGGCACCGTGGGTGTCGGTTACGGCAAGGCCAAGGAGGTGCCGGCCGCCATCGCCAAGGGTGTTGAGGAGGCCAAGAAGCACTTCTTCAAGGTCCCCCGTATCCAGGGCACCATCCCGCACCCGATCCAGGGCGAGAAGGCCGCGGGCGTCGTCCTGCTCAAGCCTGCTTCCCCCGGTACCGGTGTTATCGCCGGTGGCCCGGTGCGTGCCGTGCTCGAGTGCGCCGGCGTGCACGACATCCTGTCGAAGTCCCTGGGCTCCGACAACGCGATCAACATCGTGCACGCGACCGTGGCGGCCCTCAAGGGCCTGCAGCGTCCCGAGGAGATCGCGGCTCGCCGTGGTCTGCCCCTCGAGGACGTCGCCCCCGCGGCTCTCCTTCGTGCGCGTGCGGGAGCGGGTGCGTAATGGCACAGCTCAAGATCACGCAGACGAAGTCGTACATCGGCAGCAAGCAGAACCACCGCGACACCCTGCGTTCCCTTGGTCTCAAGGGCATCAACACGCAGGTCGTCAAGGAGGACCGCCCCGAGTTCCGCGGAATGGTGCACACCGTCCGCCACCTCGTGACGGTTGAGGAGGTCGACTGACATGGCGGAGCAGAACCCGCTGAAGGTCCACAACCTCCGGCCCGCCCCGGGAGCCAAGACCGCCAAGACCCGTGTGGGTCGTGGTGAGGCGTCCAAGGGTAAGACCGCTGGTCGTGGTACCAAGGGCACCAAGGCCCGTTACCAGGTTCCGGAGCGCTTCGAGGGTGGCCAGATGCCCCTCCACATGCGTCTCCCGAAGCTCAAGGGCTTCAAGAACCCGTTCAAGACCGAGTTCCAGGTCGTGAACCTCGACAAGCTGAGCGCGCTGTACCCGGAGGGTGGCGAGGTCACCGTCGAGGGTCTGGTCGCCAAGGGTGCCGTTCGCAAGAACAGCCTCGTCAAGGTGCTCGGCCAGGGCGAGATCACCGTGGCGCTGCAGGTGACGGTCGACGCCGTCTCCGGCTCCGCCAAGGAGAAGATCACCGCCGCGGGCGGTACCGTCACCGAGCTCGTCTGATTCCCTCAGACGTGTCGATGACATGAACGATTCCCAGCCGGGGATGCCCCACAAAAGGGGCATCCCCGGTTGGTCGTTCCAAGGGGGGCACGGTCGCCGGTAAGGTGGCGTGCACTGTCTAAGCTCCGTGCGGTCTGCCCGCACGGTTTTCTTGACTGATACGTATTCGTCGAACCTCAGACCACCACCTCTGGCGCACGCGCGCGGGGGTCGCAGGAGGCACCGTGCTCACCGCGTTCGCCCGGGCGTTCAAGACGCCCGACCTGCGCAAGAAGCTGCTCTTTACGCTCGGCATCATCGTGATCTACCGGGTCGGTACGCACGTACCGATTCCCGGCATTGACTACACCAACGTCCAGCAGTGCATTGACCAGGCCAACGCCAACCAGGGGCTGTTCGGCCTCGTCAACATGTTCAGTGGTGGCGCGCTGCTGCAGATCACGATCTTCGCCCTCGGCATCATGCCGTACATCACGGCGAGCATCATTCTGCAGCTGCTGACCGTGGTGATCCCGCGGCTCGAGGCCCTCAAGAAGGAGGGCCAGGCCGGCACGGCGAAGATCACGCAGTACACGCGCTACCTGACCATCGCACTCGCGATCCTTCAGGGCACGGGCCTGGTGGCCACCGCCCGCACGGGCACCCTGTTCCAGGGCTGCTCCGTCGCCAGCGAGATCGTGCCGGACCAGTCGATCTTCGTCACCATCACGATGGTCATCACGATGACCGCCGGTACGGCCTGTGTCATGTGGCTCGGTGAGCTCATCACCGACCGCGGCATCGGCAACGGCATGTCGATCCTGATGTTCATCTCGATCGCCGCCACCTTCCCGAGCGCCCTGTGGGCCATCAAGGAGCAGGGTGACCTGGCGGGCGGCTGGATCGAGTTCGGCACCGTGATCGCGGTGGGTCTCGTCATGGTCGGCCTGGTGGTCTTCGTCGAGCAGGCGCAGCGGCGCATTCCGGTCCAGTACGCGAAGCGAATGATCGGCCGCCGGTCCTACGGGGGTACGTCGACGTACATCCCGCTGAAGGTCAATCAGGCGGGCATCATCCCTGTGATCTTCGCCTCCTCGCTGCTCTACATCCCGGCGCTCGTCGCCCAGTTCGCGGGTGGCCAGTCGGGATGGAAGACGTGGATCGAGGCGAACCTGACCAAGGGTGACCACCCGATTTACATCGCCACGTACTTCGTTCTGATCGTCTTCTTCGCCTTCTTCTATGTGGCTATCTCGTTCAACCCCGAGGAAGTCGCCGACAACATGAAGAAGTATGGTGGCTTCATCCCGGGCATCCGGGCTGGCCGTCCGACCGCTGAGTACCTGAGCTACGTACTCAACCGGATCACGTGGCCGGGTTCGCTGTATCTGGGTCTGATCGCTCTTGTGCCGACGATGGCGTTGGTGGGCTTCGGGGCAAACCAGAACTTCCCGTTCGGCGGGACGAGCATCCTCATCATCGTGGGTGTGGGTCTGGAAACCGTGAAGCAGATCGAGAGCCAGCTCCAGCAGCGCAATTACGAAGGGTTCCTCCGCTGATGCGAATCGTCCTCGTCGGGCCGCCCGGTGCGGGCAAGGGAACGCAGGCCGCGTTCCTCGCCAAGAACCTGTCGATCCCGCACATCTCCACGGGCGACCTCTTCCGTGCCAACATCAGCCAGGGCACGGAACTGGGCAAGCAGGCGAAGGCGTTCATGGACGCCGGCAACCTCGTCCCCGACGAGGTGACCATCGGTATGGCGAAGGACCGCATGGCCCAGCCGGACGCCGAGAACGGCTTCCTGCTCGACGGCTTCCCGCGGAACGTGTCGCAGGCCGAGGCGCTCGACGTGGCCCTCAAGGCCGACGACGTGAAGCTCGACGCCGTCCTGGACCTGGAGGTCCCCGAGGACGAGGTCGTCAAGCGGATCGCGGGCCGTCGCATCTGCCGCAAGGACTCCAGCCACGTCTTCCACGTGACGTACTCCCGGCCGAAGCAGGAAGGCGTCTGCGACGTCTGCGGCGGCGAGCTGTACCAGCGCGAGGACGACAGCGAGGACACCGTCCGCAAGCGCCTCGAGGTCTACCACACGCAGACCGAGCCGATCATCGACTACTACCGGACCCAGGGTCTGGTCGTGACGATCTCCGCGCTCGGCAAGGTGGACGAGGTCACGAAGCGCGCGATGGACGCCCTCAAGGGCGACAAGTAGTCAGTACGCTGTTCGGCCGCGGTGCCCTGAGGGGGACCGCGGCCGTAGTGTTGTCTACGTACCCGGTTGTGTGTACGTAGCCGGTTGTTGACGGATGACGGAGAGCGGAAGCCCCATGGTGCAGATCAAGACCCCCGAGCAGATCGCGAAGATGCGTGAGGCGGGACTTGTCGTCGCAGCCATCCACGCCGCGACGCGTGAGGCCGCGGTGCCCGGCGCCACCACGAGGGACCTGGACGAGGTCGCCCGCAAGGTGATCGACGAGCACGGTGCGAAGTCCAACTTCCTCGGGTACGGCGGCTTCCCCGCCACGATCTGCACCTCGGTCAACGAGGTCGTCGTGCACGGCATCCCGGACGACAAGACCGTCCTCAAGGACGGCGACATCATCTCCATCGACGCCGGCGCGATCATCGACGGCTGGCACGGTGACGCGGCCTACACCGCGTTCGTGGGGACCGGTCACGCCCCGGAGCTCGTCGAGCTGTCCCGGGTGACCGAGGAGTCGATGTGGGCGGGCATCGCGGCGATGAAGCAGGGGAACCGGCTCGTCGACATCTCCCGTGCCATCGAGACGTACATCCGCCGCCAGCCGAAGCCCGGCGGCGGCAAGTACGGGATCGTCGAGGACTACGGCGGGCACGGCATCGGCACCGAGATGCACATGGACCCGCATCTGCTGAACTACGTCGAGCGGCGCCGGGGCAAGGGGCCGAAGCTCGTGCCTGGGCTCTGCCTCGCCATCGAGCCGATGGTTTCCCTGGGGACGCCGCGGACCGAGGTGCTCGAGGACGACTGGACCGTCGTCACGACGGACGGGACCTGGTCCTCGCACTGGGAGCACTCCGTCGCGCTGACGGAGGCGGGCCCGCTGGTCCTCACCTCGCCCGACTGCGGCAAGGCGAAGCTCGCGGAGTACGGGGTCACCGTCGCGCCGGATCCGCTGGGCTGAACCGGCTGCGCCGGGGCGGGCGTCGCCCGCCCACAGGGGCGTGTCCTCTTGCTTAGGGATCTTGGTTGTGGGGCAAACTTTCTCGATTCGTCTTTCCGAGTGCACTGACGTAGACTGACTCGTCGGCTCTCGTGCATCCGTATGCCTGCAGGCTTGCAGGTGGTACGGCACGCGAAGTCGATCAAGGTAGTCGATTCGAAGGGCGAAGCGTGGCCAAGAAGCAAGGTGCCATCGAGATCGAAGGCACTGTCGTCGAGTCTCTTCCGAACGCCATGTTCAAGGTGGAGCTCCAGAACGGCCACCAGGTCCTGGCACACATCAGCGGCAAGATGCGCATGCACTACATCCGCATCCTCCCTGACGACCGGGTCGTGGTGGAGTTGTCTCCGTACGACCTGACGCGTGGCCGGATCGTCTACCGGTACAAGTAGATCTTGCCCGCATCCCGCTCGCGCGGGGTGGTGGCACTGACCCGGAGAACCTCACCCAATGAAGGTCAAGCCGAGCGTCAAGAAGATCTGCGACAAGTGCAGGGTGATCCGCCGTCACGGCCGGGTCATGATCATCTGCGACAACCCGCGCCACAAGCAGCGCCAGGGCTGACGCACGACTGCAGTTCGCAGATTTTCGCGCGACGCAAGTAAGCACATACGCAGGACCCGTCCCTCTTCAGTTCCTTTGGTAATGGAGGGCGACACCCCCGGTCGGAGGCCGGGGACCCAGGACGTACCAACTCTTTCTTCAAGAGGACGGCGACTGGGAGTGGTTCTGCTGAAGACCTCCGAAGAATCAACAGGAGCCATGAATGGCACGCGTTGAAGGTGTTGACCTCCCGCGCGAGAAGCGCATCGAGGTCGCCCTCACCTACGTGTTCGGCATCGGCCGCACGCTGGCCCAGCAGACGCTGGACGCCACCGAGGTGGACCGCAACACCCGCGTTCGCGACCTGACCGAGGAAGACCTCGTCAAGATCCGTGAGTACGTGGACGCCAACATCAAGACCGAGGGTGACCTCCGTCGCGAGATCCAGGCCGACATCCGCCGCAAGGTCGAGATCGGTTGCTACCAGGGTCTCCGTCACCGTCGTGGTCTGCCCGTCCGCGGTCAGCGCACCAGCACGAACGCCCGCACCCGCAAGGGCCCGCGTCGCGCCATCGCCGGTAAGAAGAAGCCGGGCAAGAAGTAGTCCTCGCTCAGCGGTCTATCGACAGCTGACGCTGCAGGACCGACCACCTCCCGTAGGAGTTATAGATGCCCCCCAAGGGTCGTCAGGGCGCTGCCAAGAAGGTGCGCCGCAAGGAAAAGAAGAACGTCGCCCACGGGCACGCTCACATCAAGAGCACGTTCAACAACACGATCGTGTCCATCACGGACCCGACCGGCAACGTGATCTCCTGGGCCTCCGCCGGCCACGTCGGCTTCAAGGGCTCGCGCAAGTCCACGCCGTTCGCCGCGCAGATGGCCGCCGAGTCGGCTGCCCGTCGCGCCCAGGAGCACGGCATGCGCAAGGTCGACGTCTTCGTCAAGGGCCCGGGTTCCGGTCGTGAGACCGCCATCCGTTCGCTCCAGGCGACCGGTCTTGAGGTCGGCTCGATCCAGGACGTGACGCCCACGCCGCACAACGGCTGCCGTCCCCCCAAGCGGAGGCGCGTCTGACCTCAGGTGCGTTACGCATCTGTGGTCTCGGCCGTCTTTCGGCTTGAAGGGCTTCGGGCGACCCGCCTCTTTTCGGCCGGGTCGCCCGTACCCTTGTAATGAATCAGGGCATCAAATAGTGGGTGCCCCTGACTGAAGGAATCACTTCATGCTGATCGCTCAGCGTCCCTCGTTGACCGAAGAGGTCGTCGACGAATTCCGCTCCCGGTTCGTGATCGAGCCGCTGGAGCCGGGCTTCGGTTACACCCTCGGCAACTCCCTGCGCCGGACCCTTCTCTCCTCGATCCCGGGTGCGGCCGTCACGTCCATCCGCATCGACGGTGTCCTGCACGAGTTCACCACCGTGCCGGGCGTCAAGGAAGACGTCACCGACCTGATCCTCAACATCAAGCAGCTGGTCGTCTCCTCGGAGCACGACGAGCCGGTCGTGATGTACCTGCGCAAGCAGGGCCCGGGTCTGGTCACCGCCGCCGACATCGCGCCCCCGGCCGGTGTCGAGGTGCACAACCCCGACCTCGTCCTCGCCACGCTCAACGGCAAGGGCAAGCTGGAGATGGAGCTGACCGTCGAGCGCGGTCGCGGCTACGTCTCCGCCGTCCAGAACAAGCAGGTGGGCCAGGAGATCGGTCGTATCCCGGTCGACTCCATCTACTCGCCGGTTCTGAAGGTCACGTACAAGGTCGAGGCCACGCGTGTCGAGCAGCGCACCGACTTCGACAAGCTGATCGTCGACGTCGAGACCAAGCAGGCCATGCGTCCGCGTGACGCCATGGCTTCGGCTGGTAAGACGCTCGTTGAGCTCTTCGGGCTTGCCCGTGAGCTGAACATCGACGCCGAGGGCATCGACATGGGCCCGTCCCCGACGGACGCCGCCCTTGCCGCCGATCTGGCGCTGCCGATCGAGGAGCTCGAGCTCACCGTTCGGTCGTACAACTGCCTCAAGCGCGAGGGCATCCACTCCGTGGGTGAGCTCGTGGCCCGCTCCGAGGCGGATCTGCTCGACATCCGCAACTTCGGTGCGAAGTCGATCGACGAGGTCAAGATGAAGCTCAATGGCATGGGCCTTGCGCTGAAGGACTCGCCTCCCGGCTTCGACCCGACCGCCGCCGCCGACGCCTTCGGCGCCGACGACGACGCGGACGCGGGCTTCGTCGAGACCGAGCAGTACTAGGCGCTCCGCGCTTAGGACGGATTTTGGCTGTGCGTCCGTTGTGGCTGGTCGCGCAGTTCCCCGCGCCCCTATCGGGGCGCGGCCACTGACCCCGGTACCTGATACGGCCGGGGCAGACATCAAGGAGAAACACCATGCCGAAGCCCACCAAGGGTGCCCGTCTGGGCGGCAGCGCCGCGCACGAGAAGCTTCTGCTGGCGAACCTCGCCAAGCAGCTCTTCGAGTACGGCCGCATCACCACCACCGAGGCGAAGGCCCGTCGTCTGCGTCCGTACGCGGAGCGTCTGGTCACCAAGGCGAAGAAGGGCGACCTTCACAACCGCCGCCAGGTGCTGTCCGTCATCACCGACAAGAGCATCGTGCACACGCTCTTCACGGAGATCGGCCCGCGCTACGAGAACCGCCCGGGTGGCTACACCCGCATCACCAAGATCGGTAACCGTCGTGGCGACAACGCGCCCATGGCGATCATCGAGCTGGTGGAGGCCCTGACCGTGGCCCAGGAGGCCACCGGTGAGGCCGAGGCCGCCACGAAGCGTGCCGTCAAGGAAGACGCCCTCAAGAAGGACGCGCCCGTCGAGGACGCGCCGGTTGAGGCCGCCGAGGAGTCCAAGGACGCCTGAGGCTCTGCCTTGCAGTGAGCGGGTCCGCCCTTCGGGGCGGGCCCGCTTTCGTGTGCGCGCCCGGCTGAGAGGATGTTGGTGTGAGTGATGAAGTAGAGCCCGGCTTTGTGCGGGTGCGTCTCGACCTTTCGTACGACGGCAAGGACTTCTCCGGCTGGGCCAAGCAGCGGCAGGGGCAGCGGACCGTCCAGGGGGAGATCGAGGCCGCGCTGCGGACCGTGACGCGGTCGCAGGAGACGTACGAGCTGACCGTCGCGGGGCGGACCGACAGCGGGGTGCATGCGCGGGGGCAGGTCGCCCATGTCGATCTGCCGGAGAGCGTGTGGGCCGAGCACGCCGACAAGCTGCTGCGCCGGCTCGCGGGGCGGCTGCCGCACGATGTGCGGGTGTGGAAGGTGGCCGAGGCGCCTGCCGGGTTCAACGCGCGGTTCGCGGCCGTGTGGCGGCGGTACGCCTACCGCGTGACCGACCACCCGGGCGGCGTCGACCCGCTGTTGCGCGGTCATGTGCTGTGGCACGACTGGGAGTTGGACCTCGACGCGATGAACGCCGCGGCCGAGAAGCTCATCGGCGAGCACGACTTCGCGGCGTACTGCAAGAAGCGCGAGGGTGCCACGACCATCCGTACGCTCCAGGAACTGCACTGGGTGCGGCGGGACGACGGGATCCTCGAAGCGACCGTGCGGGCCGACGCGTTCTGCCACAACATGGTGCGGTCGCTGGTCGGCGCCATGTTGTTCGTGGGGGACGGGCACCGGCCCGTGGAGTGGCCCGCGAAGGTGCTCGCGGCCGGGGTGCGGGACTCCGCCGTGCACGTCGTGCGGCCGCACGGGCTCACGCTCGAGGAAGTCGGCTATCCGGCCGACGAGTTGCTCGCCGCGCGGAGCAAGGAAGCACGCAACAAGCGGACGTTGCCCGGCGCCGGGTGCTGCTGAGCCCCGGCCGCCGGGCCGACCTGACTACTGCGGGGCGTTGGCCGCGGCCGATGCCTGGGCCTGGCCCCGCTGGTTGATGCGCTGGAAGGCGAAGCGGGCCAGGTCGTCGCCGACGGCGTAGGCCTTGGCGTCCTTCGGTGTGACGTCCTTGCCGCTGGTGTAGCCGGTGGTGGTGAAGTACGCGTAGCGGCCGTAGGCGTTGTAGGTGCCGCGGCACACGCCCGTGCGGCAGAAGTCGGCGATGCCCTTGCCCGGCAGCGAGTTGACCAGGCCCTTGTCGGCCTGGGCCTTGACCTTGGCCGCGTCGGCCGCGGTGTCGAAGACGGCGACGCCGACCGTGACCGCGATGCCGTCCTTGATGTAGCTGGCGCGGATCAGGCTGGTGCAGTCGTTCTTGGCGAGGACCGAGCCGAGGGCGTTCTGGGTGACGGACGTGCACTTCTTGGTGCTGTCGGTCGCGCCCTTCTTGTAGACGCTCGCGCCCGACGTGTACGTCTTGCCGGGGAAGAAGCCCTCGGGGGTGAGCGGGGCCCTGTCCTTCTTGGCGCTGGAGATGAAGTCCTTGGGGTCCGGCGGGGGCGGCGGGGTGGTCGCCGAGAAGGACGGTTCGGGGTCCTCGCTCGCGCCGGGGATGTCCTCGGTCGCCGGGAGCTCGCTGGCCGGTTTGTTCGACGCGGAGCTGTCGTCGCTGTTCGCGGAGACGACGGTGATCGCGACGGCCGCGGCGATGCCGATCGTGGCGAACGCGCCGCCGCCGATCATCAGCCACTTGCGGCGGCGGGTGCGCGCCTCGGATGCCTCGGCGAGCGCCGCCCAGTCGGGCGTGGGCCCGCCGCCGGGTCCGCCCGTTCCCCCCGGACCCCACTGAGGTCCCCCTTGCCCAAAGCTCATGGGGCGCATCTTAGACGGGGAGTTGGGGATGTTGAGCGGGGGTCGAAGGGGGTGCTCGACCTAGCCTGAGGCGCATGAATACGGGCAAAACGGAGGTAAGTGGGGCGGACGGGGCGGGCGAGGTCGGCGGGGTGGGGGAGGCGGTGCGTGGCGGGCTGCTGCGTCCCGCCTCCTGGCACGCCTGGGCCGTGCTCGGGGTGGTGCTGCTCGCCGGGAGCGTCCGGGCGGGCCTCGCCGTGCCGGACGGCGGGATGGACAACGCCATCGTGGTGCGGGCCGCCGAGGCCTGGCTCCAGGGGCGCTCGCCCTATGCCGACCGGCACTTCCTCTATCTGCCGGGGGCGGTGCTCGCCGCGGTGCCGCAGGCCGTGCTGCCGCAGGGCGTCGCGCGCTTCCTCGTGCCCGCAGGGGTCACCGGGGGGCTCGTGTTCGGGTGGGGGTGCGCGCTGCGGATCCACGGGGTGGCGTTGCGGAGCAGGTTCGCGGTGTACGGGCTGCTCGCGCTGGCGCTCGGCTTCGCGCCCTTCGGGCACCTGATCGCGCTCGGCAACTGGACCGTGGCGTCCGCCGCCGTGCTGCCGCTCGTGCTGCTCCTCGCGTGCCGGGGGCGGTGGGGTGCGGCGGGGCTTGCCATCGGCGCGGCCGTCGCGGTGAAGCCGCTGCTCGCTCCCGTCGTGCTGCTCTTCCTCTTCGCCCGGCGGTGGCGGGCCCTCGCGGTCGCGGTGGGGGTGCCTGCGGTGGGGTCGGTGGGCGCGGCGCTGTTGATGCCGGATCCGGGGGGCTTCTTCACGCGGACGCTGCCCTTTCTGCTGCGCGGTGAGGACAGTTTCGTACGTCTCTATGAGGCATCGCCCGGAGTGGTGCTTGCGCGGCTCGGGGTGCCGGAGTCGGTCGCGGGGCTGTTGGCCGCGGGGGCGGCGGTGGGTGGGGTGTGGTGTGCGTGGCGGCGGTGGGCGTGGGGGCGGGGGGACGAGGGGGCGGCTCGGGTTGTGGAGACCGCGGTGATGCTGATGCTTGCGGCGTTTCTGGTCTCCCGTCCTTCGTACGACCACTACCTCCTTGTTGTTCTTCCGCTGCTGCTCGCCGGGGTGCTGGCGCCGGGGGCGGTGGCGCGGAGTCCTTGGTTCTGGGTGGCGCTCGTGCCGCAGGTGCCGGGGTTCGCGTGGCCGTGGCTGGAGGTGGGGACTCGGCGGGCCTTCAAGGATGCGGTGACGTTGTGCCTGCTCGCGGGGGTGGCCGGGTGGCGGTGTGTGGCGGGTCGGCGGGGTGGGGGCGGTGTGCTTCGGGGGGCTGCGGTGCCCCGGGGGCGGCGGGAGGGGGTGGGGGTTCGGGGTGGGTGATGGCCGCTTGCGTCCGTGGGGCGGGGCCGCGGCGGTATGTCCGTCCTCGCTGTCCCGGGCTATCCCGGGGTGGGGCCACCGTCATCTCTCTCGGTGCGTGGCGCGCCGTGCTCCGGGCGGACATACCGCCGCACCCCCTCGGGTTGCGATTGCGGCTGCGGGGCGGTGGGGGCCTGCCTGCCCCCCCCCGCTGGGGTGGGCGGTGTCGGGCTTGGGGTGGCTATTCTGGAGGGGCAGCTGGACCGCGTTTTGACCCGTACGGGGTGGCGCAGGTAATCTCGGGGATTGATACGTATTGGCTTCCTCGTTCTCACGCGAAAGGGCCCTTACGTAGGTTCCCTGGAGCAGTTACCAGTGGCTCGCATACGGGCAGCGTCCCCGGCATTGTGAGCCCCAGCTGCATGATCGCTTCCTGGGTGCCGTGTGTCTGGACCCCATCCACTGAAGAAGCGAAGGCTACGAAGTGCGTACGTACAGCCCCAAGCCCGGCGATGTGACCCGCCAGTGGCACGTCATTGACGCCCGGGACATCGTCCTGGGTCGTCTGGCGACCACCGCTGCCACCCTCCTGCGTGGCAAGCACAAGCCGATCTACGCCCCCCACGTTGACACCGGTGACTTCGTCATCATCATCAACGCGGAGAAGGTGCACCTCTCCGGCAACAAGAAGACCCAGAAGATGGCGTACCGCCACTCCGGTTACCCGGGTGGTCTGCGTTCCGTCCGTTACGACGAGCTGCTCGAGAAGAGCCCCGAGAAGGCCATCGAGAAGGCCGTCAAGGGCATGCTCCCCAAGAACACCCTGGGCCGTCAGATGCTCTCGAAGCTGAAGGTCTACGCGGGCGACCAGCACCCGCACGGCGCTCAGCAGCCGGTCCCGTTCGAGATCACCCAGGTCGCGCAGTAGTTCCGGCCACCCCCAAAGACGTAAAGAAATCTGAGGAGAATCGTGGCCGAGACCACCGTTGAGCAGCCGGTCGAAGAGACCGAGGTTGTTGACGTAGAGCAGTACACCACCGAGTCCGAGGCGCCCGTCGAGGGCGAGTACACCTCGGAGTCGAACGCCGCGCGCTTCGGCGACCCGCAGCCGGCCGCCGGCCTGGGCCGTCGCAAGAACGCCATCGCCCGCGTCCGGATCGTCCCGGGCACCGGCAAGTGGAAGATCAACGGGCGCACGCTCGAGGACTACTTCCCGAACAAGGTCCACCAGCAGGAAGTCAACGAGCCCTTCAAGGTGCTCGAGCTCGACGACCGCTACGACGTCATCGCCCGCATCTCGGGTGGCGGCGTCTCCGGTCAGGCCGGTGCGCTCCGTCTCGGTGTCGCCCGCGCCCTGAACGAGGCCGACGTCGACAACAACCGCGGCGCCCTCAAGAAGGCCGGCTTCCTCAAGCGCGACGACCGTGCGGTCGAGCGCAAGAAGGCCGGTCTCAAGAAGGCCCGCAAGGCCCCGCAGTACAGCAAGCGCTAATCGCTGCCTGCTTGTACTTTTCGTTCGCCCCGGCGGCACACATCGTGCTGCCGGGGCGTTCGTCTATCAGGAACCCCTGGGGACCCGGGACTCACCGGGACAGGGGTATTGGGTTTTCTGGAACGTTCGGAGGACAGCAGTGGGACGACTCTTCGGCACGGACGGCGTGCGTGGTGTCGCCAACGCGGATCTGACGGCCGAGCTGGCGCTCGGACTCTCCGTGGCGGCGGCGCACGTACTGGCCGAGGCGGGCACCTTCGAGGGCCATCGCCCGACGGCGGTGGTGGGCCGTGACCCGCGTGCGTCCGGGGAGTTCCTGGAGGCCGCGGTGGTCGCGGGCCTCGCGAGCGCGGGCGTGGACGTCCTGCGCGTCGGTGTGCTGCCCACCCCCGCGGTGGCGCATCTCACCGGTGCGCTGGGCGCCGACCTCGGCGTGATGCTCTCCGCAAGCCACAACGCCATGCCCGACAACGGCATCAAGTTCTTCGCCCGCGGCGGCCACAAGCTCGCCGACGATCTTGAGGACCGCATCGAGTCCGTGTACGAGGAGCACCGCACGGGGGCTCCGTGGCAGCGGCCCACCGGGTCGGGTGTCGGCCGCGTGACGTCGTACGACCAAGGGCTCGACCAGTACGTCGCCCACCTCATCGGGGTCCTGCCGAACCGCCTCGACGGGCTGAAGATCGTCCTCGACGAGGCGCACGGCGCCGCCGCCCGTGTCTCGCCCGAGGCGTTCACCCGCGCCGGTGCCGAGATCATCACGATCGGCGCCCAGCCCGACGGCCTGAACATCAACGACGGGTGCGGATCCACGCACCTGGAGCTGCTCAAGGCCGCCGTCGTCGAGCACAAGGCCGACTTCGGCGTCGCGCACGACGGGGACGCCGACCGGTGCCTCGCCGTGGACCACACCGGTGCCGAGGTCGACGGCGACCAGATCCTCGCCGTGCTCGCCCTCGCCATGCGGGAGCACGGCTCGCTGCGGCACGACACCGTTGTCGCCACCGTCATGTCGAACCTCGGCTTCAAGCTCGCCATGGAGGCGCAGGGGCTCTCGCTCGTGCAGACCGCCGTCGGCGACCGCTACGTCCTGGAGTCGATGAAGGAGCACGGCTTCGCCCTCGGCGGCGAGCAGTCCGGGCACGTGATCATCCTCGACCACGCGACCACCGGCGACGGCACGCTGACCGGGCTGCTGCTCGCGGCGCGGGTCGCCGAGACGGGGCGCTCCCTCGCGGAACTCGCGAGTGTGATGGAGCGGCTTCCGCAGGTGCTCATCAATGTGCCCGACGTCGACAAGTCGCGCGTGAAGACCTCGCCCGAGCTGTCCGCCGCCGTCGCCGAGGCCGAGCGCGAGCTGGGCTCCACCGGGCGGGTGCTGCTCCGGCCCTCCGGCACCGAGCCGCTGGTGCGGGTCATGGTCGAGGCGGCCGACATCGAGCAGGCGCGTTCGGTGGCCGGGCGGCTCGCCGACGTGGTCAAGTCCGCGCTCGGATAGGGCCGGACAGGCCCTAGAGGTGTCGTGACCTCGCGGTGCGCTCGCGCTGCCTGGCCCACAGGATTTTCTGGGCCAGCAGCGTGAGCGTCCCGGCGAGGACGATGCCCAGGAGGTTGAGCAGGAGCTGCTCCGTCGAGCCCCACGCCTGCTTGTACTCGTCGTAGCTGAAGGCGACCGCGGCGTTCGCCGCCGCGGGGACCGTCGTCACGGAGATCGCCACTCCGACCAGGGCGCCCGACTTCGCCGAAGTGAGCGAGAGCGTGCCCGCCGCGCCCGCGAGGACCGCCACCACGAACGAGAACCAGTCGGGGTTGTAGATGAAGCTCGTGTTCGGGCGCTCGGCTCTCAGTTGCGCGTCGCTGAACAGGTTCATCGCGTCCATGAAGTAGCTGAACCCGACCGTCACCACCATCGCCGCCGCAAAGCCCACGATCAGCGCGATGAGCGAGCGCAGGGCGAGACGGGGTGCGCGCTGCACCAGAGCCGTGCAGAAACCCGCGAGCGGGCCGAACTCCGGGCCCACCGCCATCGCGCCCACGATCAGGATCGCGTTGTCGAGCACGACGCCGCAGGCCGCGATCATCGTGGCGATCATGAGGAACGCGACATAGGTGATCGAGAGCGTCGACTCCTCGTGGGTCGCGTCGGTCAGCTGCTCCCACAGGACCGCGTCCGCGCCCTCGCCCGGGGCCTCGTCCTCCGCCTTGTCCGCGCGGAGCGAGAGCGACAGGTCGATGTTCTCCACCGCGATCGAGCCGGACTTGTCGATCTCGAGCGCGCGCAGCCCGCCGATCAGCTCGTCGCCCGCCTCACGCGCGACGTCGCACATGATGACGTCGCCCGCCGGGTTGCGGGCGGCGCCGGGCACCACCGCGAGATGGGTGGTGCCGACCGTCTTCTCGATCAGGCGCACCACCGCGTCGGTCTTGTCCGCGGGGGTGATGAGGCGCAGATGCAGCATGGGCGCACACTAACGCGGTGTTGACGCCTCGGGGCGTCCGGCGGGCGTCCGGCGGGCGTCCGGCAGGGGCGGGTGTGCCGTGCCGGGGTGCTCAGAGTTTGCGCAGGCTCAGGCGCTGCACCTTGTGGTCGGGGCCCTTGCGTACGACGAGGGTGGCGCGGCCCCGGGTGGGTGCCACGTTCTCCACGAGGTTCGGCTTGTTGATGGTCCGCCAGGTGGTGCGGGCGTAGTCGAGCGCCTCGTCCTCGGAGACCTGCGTGTACTTGCGGAAGTACGAGGACGGGTTCTGGAACGCCGTGTCCCGCAGTTTCTTGAAGCGGTTCAGGTACCAGCGCTCGATGTCCTCCGTGCGGGCGTCCACGTACACGCTGAAGTCGAAGTAGTCCGCGAGGCCCACGCGGGTGCGGCCGTCCTTGCCGGGGAGCGCGGGCTGCAGGACGTTCAGGCCCTCGACGATCAGGATGTCGGGGCGGCGGACCGTGAGGCGCTGGCCGGGGACGATGTCGTAGATCAGGTGGGAGTAGACGGGGGCGGTCACCTCGTCCTTGCCCGCCTTGATGTCCGCCACGAAGCGGGTCAGGGCGCGGCGGTCGTACGACTCCGGGAAGCCCTTGCGGGACATCAGGCCGCGGGCCTCCAACTCCTTGGTGGGGAGCAGGAAGCCGTCCGTGGTGACCAGTTCCACGCGCGGGTGTTCCGGCCAGCGGGAGAGCAGGGCCTGGAGCAGGCGGGCGACGGTCGATTTGCCGACCGCCACGGAGCCGGCGACTCCTATGACGAACGGCGTGCCCGACTGGGAGCCCTTCTCGCCGAGGAATGTGTTCAGGGCGCCGCGGAGGCCGTCCGTCGCGCCCACGTAGAGGTTCAGGAGGCGGGAGAGCGGGAGATAGATGTCCCGCACCTCGTCCAGGTCGATGACGTCGCCGAGGCCACGGAGCTTCTCCAGCTCGTCGGCGGTCAGGGGCAGGGGAGTCTTGGCGCGCAGCGCGCTCCACTCCGTGCGGGTGAGGTCGACGTAGGGAGTCGCCTCCGGCTTGTGCCGGTGGGCGCTCCGCGGCGGCGAGGAGACCGAAGAGATCACAGTCCATTGTTACGGCTGTTTGAACGGCGGGCGGGGTGGGGTGTGTCACGCTGAGCCGATGATTATTGGGGTTGGCATCGACGTCGCGGAGATCGAGCGGTTCGGGGCCGCGCTGGAGCGGACGCCCGGGATGGCGGAGCGGCTGTTCGTGGCGGGTGAGTTGCTGCTGCCGAGCGGGGAGCGGCGGGGGGTTGCCTCGCTGGCGGCGCGGTTCGCGGCGAAGGAGGCGTTGGCGAAGGCGCTGGGGGCGCCGGGGGGGCTTCGGTGGACGGATGCCGAGGTGTATGTGGAGGAGAGCGGGCAGCCGCGGGTGCGGGTGCGGGGGAGTGTGGCTGAGCGGGCTGAGGTGTTGGGGGTTCGGGGGTGGCATGTGTCGCTCAGTCATGATGCGGGGGTGGCTTCTGCGGTGGTTATTGCGGAGGGGTGAGGGGGCTGGCGTCTCGCCTTGGGCTTGGCTGTGGGGCGGGGCCGTGGGGGTATGTGCGTACTCGCTATCCCGTGGTTGATGCCTCGGTCAGTGTTTGCCGTCAGGGTGGGTCGAGGTGCTCCGTGCGCACATACCCCCACGTCCCCTCGCGAGCGTTTGTGGCTGCGGGCCGGTGGGGGATGCCGCCACCTCTCCCCCCACCCCAGCGGCGCCGGGGGCGCTGACGGAGGCGTAGGGCGTGGGGGAGGGGGAGACTGGGGGGATGCGTACTGCTTATGGCGTGGAGAGCGTTCGGGCGGGGGAGCGGGAAGTGATGGGGCGCCTCGCCGAGGGGGCGTTGATGCAGAGGGCGGCGGCCGGGTTGGCCGCTGAGTGCGCGCGGCTGCTCGGCAGGGTGTACGGGGCGCGGGTCACGTTGCTGGTGGGCAGCGGGGACAACGGCGGGGACGCGCTGTACGCGGGGGCCAGGCTGGCGCGCCGGGGGGCCGGGGTCAGTGCCGTGCTGCTGGCGTCGCGGGAGCGGACCCATGCCGGAGGGCTCGCCGCGCTGCGGGCCGCGGGGGGCGTGGTCGTGGACGGGGAGGGACCGCGGGCGGAGGAGGCCGTCGGCCGGGCGGGGCTCGTCGTGGACGGCATCGTGGGGATCGGGGGACGCGGCGGGCTCAGGCCGCGGGCCGCCCGACTCGCCGCCGTGGCACGGGAGTCCGCGGGTGTCGTGGTCGCCGTCGACCTGCCGAGCGGCGTCGACGCGGACAGCGGTGAGGTGCACGGCGAGGCGGTGCGGGCCGATGTGACCGTGACGTTCGGGGCGTACAAGCCGGGGCTGCTCGTCGATCCCGCACGGGAGTACGCGGGTGTGGTGCGGTTGGTCGACATCGGGCTCGAACTGCCCGCGGGCGAGCGCGTGTTGGAGGCCTTGCAGTACGCCGATGTGGCGCGGCTGCTGCCGGAGCCGGGCGCGGAGAGCGACAAGTACCGCAGGGGCGTGGTCGGGATCGTCGCCGGGTCGGCGCGGTACCCGGGTGCCGCCGTGCTCGCCGTCGCGGGCGCGCTGCGCGGGGGCGCGGGCGCCGTGCGGTACGTGGGGCCCGCGGCGGACGCCGTCATCGCGCGGTTCCCCGAGGCGCTGGTGTCGGCGGGGCCGGTGTCGAAGGCAGGGCGGGTGCAGGCGTGGGTGGTGGGTCCGGGGCTCGGGGACGACGCGGAGCGGCTGCGGGACGTGGTCGACGCCGATGTGCCGGTGCTGATCGACGCGGACGGGCTGCGGCTCGCGGGGGAGCGGGCCGTGCGGGAGCGGCGTGCGCCGACCCTGCTCACGCCGCATGCGGGCGAGGCCGCCGCGCTGCTCGGCGTGGCCCGTGAGGAGGTCGAGGCGGGCAGGCTTTCCGCGGTGCGGGAGGTGGCGGGGCGGTTCGGGGCGACGGTGTTGTTGAAGGGGTCGACCACGCTGGTCGGCGCGGCCGATGGCGTCGTGCGCGTGAATCCCACCGGGACCCCGTGGCTGGCCACCGCGGGCAGCGGCGACGTGCTGTCCGGGCTCGCGGGCTCGCTGCTCGCTGCGGGGCTCGGCGCGCGGGACGCCGGTTCCGTCGCCGCGTATCTGCACGGCCTCGCGGCCCGGCTCGCGGCCGACGGGGCGCCGGTGGGCGCGCACGACGTCGCCGCCGCGATTCCGGCGGCGTGGCGTGACGTACGGCGCTAGCTAAGCGGCCTTGTGGAAGTCCGGTGCGGTTCGGGTGCGCCCCGAAGGGGCGCGG
>NZ_JBHYJI010000038.1:0-15152 GCF_042740435.1 Streptomyces sp. NPDC059002
GCTGCATCCCTCACACCGAACCCAACGATCCGATGATCGGAAAGACACCCCCTAGAGCCAGCTGGCCCTCATACTCGTCACCACTCCTGCGCCCACGTCGTCCTTCGGGCGACCTAAGTCGCCGGCCCAGACCCGCTCCAGCAGCTGACGGACGGTGCCCACGATCTCGGGCGCCGCTGTGCGAAGACTGTCTGCATCCGCCGCCGAGATGTCCTCCGGAGAGATGCCGGTCTCATGCAACAGGCTGGAGATGTCGGTGAGTTTGCCCGTCAGCCACGACAGCGGATCGTTGGACAACTCCTCGACGAAAGTCCGCGGGCCGGGTTCCCAGCCGACGACGTCGGGGTGGTGGTGCGTACGGTCGAATGTGTTCGGAGCGGCATGCGCGTCTTGGAGGAGATCCACCCGCCAGAGCGGGCGGCCTATCGTGATGGGGCGTGCCGAGTAGATGGAACCGGGCAACTCGCCACTTTCGAAGACTCGTAGCTCCAGCCGTACCCCGCGCTCAGGGGTCTCCTGTCCGTGCAGCGGATTCGGATTGAGGAAGTAGAGATCGCTCACCACGACGCCGATCCGCTCAAAGGCGAATGCGTACAGCACGCCAACCCCCAGGGCTACTCGTGAGACATGCGAATCCCGTGCTGCCGAGCCTACGGAAGCCCGCCGCCACCACACGATCCATAACCGGCCAACGACGCAAGCAGCCCAGGGAACCCAGTGGACACTCCCCGGCGTTCTCGGCTGATCACGCTGCCCCCCCCAGCCGAGTGGGAGACCATCGGACGGCGCCGGGCAGAACCCTTGGTTGACCTTCACCTTGGGGGAACCCACAGCATCGGTTGAGCCGGGCGACGTGCTCGGCATGAGGAGGAACGAGCATGGGGTTGCTGACCATTGGGGCATTCGCGAAGGCGTCCCGGCTGTCGCCGAAGGCACTGCGTCTTTACGACGAACTCGGGCTGCTGACCCCCGCCCGTGTCGACCCGGTGACCGGCTACCGCCTCTACGCACCGGAACAACTGGAGCAGGCCAGGCTGGTCGCCTGGCTCCGCCGCCTGGGAATGCCTCTGGCCCGCATCCAGCACGTCCGCACGCTGGATGCAGGCGCGGCAGCCCAGGAGGTCCGCGTGTTCTGGGCCCAGGTCGAGGCCGACACCGCCGCACGGCGGGACCTGGCCACCTTCCTCATCGACCACCTGTCCAGGAAGGACCCCGCCATGTCCCCCACCGCCAAACCTCTGGGAATCCGTTACGCCGCTCTGTCCGACACGGGCCTGGTCCGCGAGAGCAACCAGGACACCGCCTACGCCGGTCCCCGCCTGCTCGCCGTCGCCGACGGCTGCGGCAGCCAAGGAGCCCCTGCCAGCGCAGCCGCCGTCGACGCACTCAAGCACCTCGAAACCGACAGCATCCCGGCCGGTGATCTCCTCAACGTCCTCGCAGACGTCATCGAACAGGCCAAACAGGCCGTGCACGACGTCGCCGGGAGCGGCTCCTCGCCCGAAGACACCGGCACCACACTCACCGCGATGCTCTGGACCGGATCGCAGCTGGGCCTCGTCCACATCGGCGACTGCCGCGTCTACCTCCTGCGCGACGGAGATCTGTGCCAGATCACCCACGACCACACCATGGTCCAGACGATGGTCGACGAAGGACGGCTCACCCTGGAAGAAGCCGCCTCCCACCCCCAACGATCGCTGTTGGTCCGGGTCCTGGGCCAAAGGGCCGATACCACCACTGACTTGCGCCTCCACGACGCCCAGCGCGGGGATCGATATCTGCTCTGCTCCGACGGTCTGTCGACCGTCGTACCGACCGAAGAAGTCCGCCGAGTGCTCTCCGAGATCAGCACCCCCGAACAGGCTGTCCGCGAACTCATCACCCTCGCCAACGGCTCCGGCGGACCCGACAACGTCAGCTGCGTGATCGCCGACGTCACGGAGATCAAGCAGGAGGAACGAACGGCATGCACTTCGAGTCGCACCGCATCCGCTCTCAAGAACTGATCCGTGAAACCGACGCAGGCCGACTCTCCCAACAAGTCAGGAACGCCAAACCGACTCCCAGAGCCACGATCACCCGCACGTCGCGACCAACTCAACGGCGCCTGCTGACCTGGCTCCGTGATGGAACACCACGCTGCCTACGGTTGAGTGGGACAGGACAGCGGCGACCGAGCTCCTCGAATCCGGTGAAGCTCGAATCCGGTGAAGACTGTCCCGTCTCCGTCTCCAATGATCTGGTCCGCGCCCCAGGCAATCTCATGCACGGGCCGGACACGCGAGGCGCGGACGGGTGTGCCGGAACCCGCGCCGGACGCGCGTCGGTGTCAGCGTCTCGCCGGGACGCGTGGTCTTCTCCCAGGGCTTGCGCCGGTCGACCGCGAGCAGTGCGGCGAGGCGGAGTTGGGTGTGCGCGACGATGACGAGCCAGGTCCAGCGGTCCGCCGCCTGCGGGTCACGAAGCCGTGGCCGCGTCCAGTTGTGGCACGCCGAACTCACCTCCCTGCTCACCGAGGCCCGCGGCGAGCGCGACGCCGACTTCCTCGCGCGCGCGACGCCGGCGGGCGACGGCATCGCCGAAGACCAGTAATGCAGGACACCTACCGCGCCGGTTGACGAGAACTCCCGACTACAGCCCTGGTTTACCTCCCCTACCTCAAAGGTTGAGCGCCGGGTCAACCGGCCGCCGGACGACATGGCCGAACGAGCGGCCCTAGCCTTTCCTCAGATGGCGCCAGTCAGTGCCACTTTCACGAACAGGGGGAAGCAATATGCGGAACAGGGTTGCGATCGGCGTTCTGACTGCCCTGCTGGCAGGTGGCGGCGCGTTGACGCTCGGACCGGGCGCGGCCGCTTCTTCGGCGGATACCGGTGAGGCGAAGAACTCCGTGCAAGTACAGGCTCCGGGCACCTGCGTGTACTACTCCAACTTCGGCAACTGGTGCGGCTATTACAGCGGAACAGCCGAGATCGGCTACGGCAGTCCCAACCATCTTGCCGTCAAGGAGATCCAGTCCCTGATCAACCAAAAGACATATTGGATATGGACGGGCCACAAGCGGCTGAAGGTTGACGGCCAGTTCGGCGACAATACGCGCAAGGCCGTCAAGTGGTTCCAGAGCATTGCCAGGGTCAAGCCGTACGACGGCATTGTCGGCAAGAAGACGTGGGGAGCGTTCCGAGCGAGCCCCCTCTGACTCGGCACCAAGCACCAAGCACGGGCTTTCTCCGCTCGCCCCACCCTCTCCAAGTACCGCTTACCCACCGGGGGTTGTTGCCTGCCGCGCTCGTGACAATGCGGATCACGTCCCGCATCGGTCCTTGCCCGGCATGGCTCCCCGACTCCCCCGGAGGAATGCCCACGTGACCAGGGCCCGCACGTCCCGCGTCGCGCTACCGCGGCCCTACTCCTCGCGGGGAGCGCCACCCTGGCCACGCCACCGGCGGGCGCCGCCGCCCCGACGCCCACCACCCTCCGGGCCGCCGACTACGCCGACGTCCTCGACCTGCACGGCACCCCCACCACCGCGCAGCCCGGCCGCGCGGGCAGCAGCATCAACCCCGTCAACGTCTTCGCCGACCAAGGCGCCTGGCACGCGTACGCCCTGCCCAAGGAGGGCGACCGCGCCGCCTATGGAGGATTCAGCGGGCCCCTTTATCTCGCCCAGGAATACCCCTGGTGGCCGAGCACATCCTTCAGCCGCATCCGACTCACCGAAGACGGCCACGCCCTCGACCTCGCCGCCGGAGGCGCCTCGCGCCTCACCCTGAGCTTGTCCTACCGTTTTGGCGCGGGCTTACGCCGGTCATTCGTAGGATCGGTGGACCCGAGGACTCCGGGTATGGCAGTGAGCTTGTCGCCACTTGATGGCTGAAAAAACTTGGCCGCCCGGAGCCCGTGACGGTCACAGCGTCTCGATCCGCGTCCATTGCGCATCGGGCAACGGCGGGTCGTCGCCGTGATGTGATCTCAGCTTTCGGTCAATTGCCGGTATTTCCTGCCCAGTTCCTCGGCCCGGTGGGCCGTGTCGGCGAGGGGCATGGTGCGGCATTCGTAACCCAGCAGGCGTTTCATGACGGCCATCTCCGGGCCGGTGAAGGTCACCGTGCCATCCGCTGCGATGGATTCGATGCCGTCCGCGCGCTGGCACTCCTCGTTGATGCGGACTGCCTCCCCCAGGGTCAGCCGCGGGCCGAGGTCGACCCTGGCGCCTCCGCGAAGACGGACCGGGTAGCCGCCGGGCAGGCCGCCCGGCGCGGGGGCATGGACGAGGACGTCACTGTGGGCGGCCAGCGCGGCCAGGACCTGGACCGCGGAGGAGGCCGTCAGCAGCTGGCCCTCGCGGCCCCCGAGCCGCTCGAAGCGCCCGCCCAGCTGGGAGAAGAGATCCTCGGTGTCCAGCTCGCCGGTCACGGGAGCGCCGTCGACCCGGCAGGAGAGGTGGTAGTGCGCAGGGTCGGCGTGGCCGGTGCGCGGTGCGTTGTAGCTGAGGAAGTGCTGCGTGACGAGGCGGAGTTCGACGAGCTCGGGCGGCACGTCAAGGGTGTGGGCGACGGCGTAGGCCAGGCCAGGCCAGGCCAGGGACGATATTGGCGACGTCGCCGATGCCGAGGTCCGGTGCGAGGCCGGCGGCGGCGAGGACGGGGCCGACCGCGTCGGGGTAGGCGGCGTTGACCACCGTTGCCTGGATACCGGACGACCTGACGGCTTGCATCAGCCGATGGACCAGGGTCAGGTGCATGGGCAGCCAGGGCCCGAACCGTGCCTGGTCGAGTTCCGCGAACACCTCCGGCGGCAGCTGGGTGATGTGCCACCACGGCTGCAGGGACGCCCCCATGAAGACGATGTCCGGCCGGATGCGCTCCAAGGCCTCCGCGCTCGCATCGATGTCCCACAAGTCCAGGCGCACGCTGGTGAGGTCGGCGAAGAAGCCGAGGTTGGCCACCGAGAACCGGCTCAGATTCTCCCGCAGCCGGATGCGTTCCAGGTTCCGCCCGCCACAACGATGCGCGGGGGCGCAGGACGGCTGAGCAGCAGGTCGAGCACTTTGGCGGACAGATCCCCCATGCCCACCAGCATGATCAGTGGCCTGTCACCCGGGCTGTCCGGTGCCAACGCTTCGCCCCCGTCCGCTGCTCCGCAATCGATGCGCGGCAGAAAGCCTGTCCGCAGGCCGCGGCGCCCAAGCGCCGTCTTTCAGCCGACACCGTCGGCCCTCAGCCAGACCCGGACCTATCCGCCCGAACCTCCTCGGCCCGCACCCGGGCAGCCGCCTCCCGCTCCTCCAGCAGCCCCATCACCGACGTCACCGCTCAACTCCCCGCCGCCGAGAACGAATTCACCGTCCCGACCATCCCGCAGAGATGACGAACCCATGCCTCAACAGCGGAAACTCAGCGATCACATCCGGAAAGACAACGGCTTCTCAGGTGATGTGGTTCGCCAATGCGTTGAAGACGGGCTGTCCTCTGACATCGAGGTCCAGAAGCAGGTCCACAGTCTGCGGGTGTCCGTGGTCTCCGGACGTCGCCGCCAGCACCAATGGCACGTACCCCATCCTGCCCTGGGCACCGGTAGGGGCACCGGCATCGAGAAGGACTCCCACCACTTCTGTGTGCCCGTGCATCGCTGCCTGGCGCAAAGGGGTCATCTCGTCGTACTCACCTGTCTGCTGCTGCGGGTCCGCCCCAGCCGCAAGGAGCAGGCGGACGGTCTCGGCATGGCCCTCCCGCGCAGCGAGATCCTGTGCAGTACGCCCAGCCTGCCTGTCCAGGTTCACTGACAAACGGTCCAGGCTCGATGTCAGAGGACACGGCCTGGAACTACTCGAAGGCCGCGATGCCTCTCTCCAAGTGTCCTGTGTCATCCAATCGAGGCGTTTGACAGGGAACCAGGGGACGGCGGCTACGTGTTGAGCAATTCCGCGGCGAAGACGTCCTCGATCCTCCACTGCCGGCTGGTCAGGCCCTGCTGGTAGTGGTAGCGCAGGTATACGTCGAGGGCGGCGCGGTTGGCCGCGATGCCGTAGGGCCACCAGTCCTCGGGGAACTCTTCACCGTTGCGGTCCACCAGGGCGTTCATCCACGGAATCATGGTCTGGATCTGGTAGAGCCTGCGGCTTTGGCGGTAGCTTTCGGCAGCGGCGTCCTTCGCCCGGGAGAAGGCACGGTAGACGCCGTGCGCGAGTCCGGGATGGTCCTGCAGCAGTTCCCGCCGGATGACGATGGTGTGCATCATCGGGAAAATGCCGGTTCGCCGGTAGTAGTCGCGTTCCAGCGGCTCGAAGTCGGCGAACAGCCGGGTGACGTTCATGGATCCGTCGAGCACGCACTGCGGGACATTCGCCGAGAACAGCGCGTCGATCTCACCGGCGTCGAGCATCGCGCTCAGTGTCTTTCCTTCGGGCGCGACGCGCACGTCGACTTCGGCCGGGTGCGGATGGGGGATGAAGTCGAAGGGGGGCGCGGGGTACTCAAGGCCGCCGATCACCCAACGGCTCTCCTCGGGTTTGAATCCGTACTCGTCCATCAGGATCCCTTTGGCCCACACACCGGAGTCCTGACCGTAGACGCCGAACTCGCCGATGGTCCTGCCCGCCAGATCTCCCGGCTCCGTGATCCCGCTGTGGACATTGACGAAGATGCACGAGTGACGGAACACGCGGTTCGGGAACACCGGCAACGCTACGAACGGCAGTCCGGTCTCCAGTAACCGCAGGTAGAACGTGAGACCGAGCTCAGCGACGTCGAACTCGTTCCCGCGGATCAGTCGGTCGAAGAGCTCCGGCAGGGTCGCCGCGGTCTTCATCGTGACGTCGATGCCGTCGGTGCCGTCGATGCCGTCGATGCCGTCGATGCTTACGGTCCCATCGAACAGCGCCCGCGTCGTGTCGTACGGGAAGCACCCGACCGTGAGGGCAGGGGTGGCCATGAATACTCCTCCTCGTCGGCTCTGCTGCTTCCATCGTTGGCCGTCGCGTTGTCCGCTGTCCAAGACCTGTTGGGAACGTCCGATACCGCACGGGTATCGTGCTCGAGGTGGACCTTCGTTCGCTCCGGTATTTCATCGCCGTCGCCGAGGAGTGCCATATCGGCCGGGCGGCGAACCGCCTTCACATGACGCAGCCACCACTGAGCCGCGCGATCCGGCGGCTCGAGGACGAACTCGGCGTCCTCCTGTTCGAACGCACCCCCAAGGGCGTCACCCTCACGCCCGCTGGAGAGGTTCTGTACGACGAAACGGGGGCGTTGTTGGGGCAGGCCGACCGGATCCGCAGGCGAGTGGCCGCTACGGCGGGCACGGAGCCCCTCGCCATCGGGACCCTGGCGGACGCGGCCGAAAAAGTCGGCGGCCGACTGGTCCCCCTCTTCCGGGCCCGCCATCCGCACGTCCACGTCACCATCCACGAATCGGACCTCGGCGACCCGACAGCCGGACTCCGCGCCGGGCTGGTCGACGTGGCAATCACCCGAACTCCCTTCGACGAAACCGGCATCAGCACCCACGTCCTGCGCTCGGTACCCGTCGGCGTAGTGATGCGGGATGATGATCCACTCGCCGGTCACTCCTCGGTCGCGTCGGCCGACCTCGCCGACCGCCCATGGGTCCGGCTGCCGGACGGCACCGATCCGGCGTGGACGGCGTACTGGACCGGCAGTGGAAACAGCGACGCGTCGCCGGTCATGCGAACGATCCAGGAGTGCCTGCAAGCGGTCCTGTGGAACGGCACATCGGCTCTCGCTCCCATCGATCAGCCGTTGCCCGCCGGCCTGGTCGTCGTCCCGCTGAGCGACCGCCCGCCCAGTGATCTCGTCGTGGCCTGGCCGAGGACGACAGCAGGCAGCCCACTGGTACGCGGCTTCATCCACGTCGCAGAGAGCTGCTGGCACACCTGACGCAGACACCGGTGCTCCTGGATCCAGCCGACGGTGCCGAACTCATGCTGTGGTCCTTCAGGCGGCGGTGTGCTCGGTTCAGCTGTGTGTGCTGGCGCTGCCCGGCGCGGTGGCGCGCAGGGCAGCGCTGAACGCCTGAAGCATGCGGGAAACCCGCGCGTGTTGGGTAACGGGACCACGGGGCGCAAGGTACCCGGCTCGGCGCGGCCCATGGCGGCGAACGCCCCTCCGTCAGCTACGCGTTCGCGGGCCTCGGCGACGTCACGGACGCCGTCGGCGATCGATCGGCGATGAGTCGCATGATCTCGGCCTGGTGGGACGAGAGGTAGAAGTGTCCGCCCTTGAACACCCGGAACTCGAAGGGGCCTTCGGTGTGTTCGGCCCATGCCCTGGCCTCGTCGAGGGTGACCTTGGGGTCGGTGTCGCCGACGAGACTCACCACCGGGCAGTGGAGCTTGGGGCCCGGCTCGTACACGTAGGTCTCCACGGCCCGGTAGTCGGCGCGGATCGCCGGGAGGGCCATACGGATCAGCTCCTCGTCGTCCAGGATCGCGGAGTTCGTGCCGCTCAGCTCCCGCATCTCTTGGATGATTCCTTCGTCGTCCCGCAGGTGGACCGTCTCCGAGCGCGTGCGCGACGGCGCACGCCGCGCGGAGGCGAAGAGGCCGAGCGGCACGACTCCGTGGTCGTTCTCCAGGCGGCGGGCCACCTCGAAGCCGAGCGTGGCGCCCAGGCTGTGGCCGAAGAACAGCAACGGCCGGTCCGCCCACGGCAGCAGCGCCCTGGTGACGTGGTCGGCGAGGTCCCCGACCGTGGGGACGCACGGCTCGGTCCTGCGGTCCTGGCGGCCGGGATACTGGACGGCCAGGACGTCCACGGAGTCCGGCATCCCTGTCGCCATCGGGTGGAAGAAGCTGGCGGAGCCGCCCGCGTGCGGCAGGCAGACCAGTCTCACCGCGCCGTCCGGGCGGGGGCGGTAGCGGCGTATCCACAGTGCGTCGTCCCCGGCGGGCGTTGCCATGGGCGGGCGTTCCTCTCGTAGTACGGGCACTCCGGAACAGCAGCCTCGCCGATCAGCGGCCGCCTCCGGGACCCCTACCGCCCCTTGTCCGTTGCCTCCCCCGACCCGTCACGCGTTGAGGTAGGCCAGGACCGCGAGGACGCGGCGGTTGCTGTCGCTGGACGGCGGGAGCATCAGCTTCACGAAGATGTTGGAGATGTGCTTCGCGGCGGCGCCCTCACTGACGCACAGGCGCTGGGCGATGGCGGTGTTGGAGCAGCCCTCGGCCATGAGCTCCAGGACGGTGCGCTCGCGGCCGGTGAGCGTGGCCAGCGGTTCGTCCCTGGAGTGGCTGGTCATGAGCTGGGCGACGACGGCGGGGTCCATGGCGGTGCCGCCGGCGGCGACGCGCCGGACGGCGCCGATGAACTGCTCGTCGTCGAACACACTGTCCTTGAGGAGATAGCCGATGCCGCCGGTGCCGTCCGCCAGCAGCTCCCGGGCGTACATCTGCTCGACGTGCTGGGACAGTACGAGGATCGGCAGGCCGGGCCGTTCGCGGCGGGCCTTGAGGGCGGCCTGCAGGCCCTCGGTGGTGAACGTCGGAGGTAAGCGCACGTCCACGATGGCGATGTCGGGCCGGTGTTCGGTGAGGGCGGCGGCCAGGTCCTCGCCGTTGTCCACCGCGGCCGCCACCTTGAAGTCGTAATCCTCCAGAAGCTGGATGAGCCCCTGCCTCAGGAGGAAGAGGTCTTCGGCGAGGACAACACGCACGGTATCTCCATCTTTGTCGTGGTCGGGCCGCCGGAGGGACTGTCGATCTCCAACGTCCCGTCAAAGGTTGCCAGGCGTCGGCGGATTCCCTCCAGTCCGGTCCCGGCCGAGCAGTCCGCACCGCCCCGTCCGTCGTCCGTGACCTGGGCATACAGCACGCCCTGCGCATACCGAGCGGTGATCTCGACGCGCTCCGCTTCCGCGTGCTTGAGCGCGTTGGTCAGCAGCTCGGACACGGAGAAGTACGTGGCGGACTCGACCGGCGGGGGAAGCTGCGCGGGCAGGTCGACGTCGACCGTGACGGGCAGCGGGCTCGCGATGCCGAGGGCGCGCAGGGCGTCGGCGAGGCCGCGCTCGGCCAGGACCGGCGGGTGGATGCCCCGGACCAGGTCACGCAGTTCGGTCAGGGCGCAGACGGAGGAACTGCGGGCCTCGCGCAGCAGCTTGCGCGCCTCCTCGATGTCGTGGCCCATCTTCCGGTCCACGGCGCCGAGTTTGAGGCCCAGGCTGACGAGCCGGGCCTGCGCGCCGTCGTGCAGGTCGCGCTCGATGCGGCGCAGCTCGGCCGCCTGGGTGTCCAGGGCGCCGGAGCGGGTCTCGGCCAGGTGGCGCACCCGGGAGGCGAGGCGGGTGCGCTCGGTGGGACCGAGCAGGAAGCGGCAGAAGTACGCGTACCCCTTGAGGACGGGCGGCCCGACGAACGGCCAGGCGGCCAGCAGCCCGACGGCGGCCGCGCCCGCCGCCAGAGCGGTCGGCCAGCTGTCCACGGTGATGAACGCGTACATCCGGCCTTCGCCGTCGGCCGCGAGAGGCCGCCACAGGCCGCAGGCCAGGACGAGGCCCTCGCCCGCGTAGTAGAGGACCGCGCAGGGCAGCAGGGCGACGAAGCCGACGACGGTGTTCAGGAGCAGCCACAGCAGGTCCCGCCAGGTGGCGGGGTCGGTGAGGATCCACTTGCAGCGGCGCATCCATCCGACGATGTCCCGCTCGACCTCCTGCGGTTCCGGCAGGTACGGCGCCTCGACCGGGACCCCGGAGCGGGCCGCGGCGCCACGGCTGAGGTCGCAGAGCCGGCGGATGGCCCGGGTGAGGTAGGGCAGGGCGACGAAGCCGATGCCGATGACGCACAGGATCACGAAGTAGGTGGTCACCAGGAAGAGTCCGAGTGACGCCATGGTCCCGGCGGCGATCAGCACACCCACCGACGTGTCCAGGACGGCGCGGCGGCTCAGTGCGCGCCATGGGACCGGCACGGTTGTCATGCCGTCATGCTCCCATCGTGGGCGGTGGCGGAGAAAAGGGGGCGGCCCCTGCCCGGGGGTGGCAGGGACCGCCCGGTTCGGGAACGGCTCACGCGGCCTTGACGGTGTCCACCGCGGGCTGGCGCATGCCGCGCCACGAGGGGAACAGGGTGGCGCCGAAGATCAGCAGCAGCGATCCGCCGACGATGGCGAGGTAGATGCCGATCGATCCGGAGGGCATGATCGAGTCGTTCTTGACGAGGCTGTACGGGACGATGGTCGTCGCCGAGGCCGCGGTGCCGAGCACCGTGGCGATGACGGCGATCAGGGCGCCCTCGACGGTGAGCATGCCGAGCACCTGGCCGCGGGTCGCGCCGGTCAGCTGCTGGAGGCCGAACTCGGCCCGCCGCTTGCGGGTCACCGCCACCAGGGTGTTCACCACCGTGATGGCCGCGTACCCCACGATCATGGCGACGATCGTGTAGTTGGCGGAGACCAGGATCTGCTGGATCTGGTTGTTCCGGCCGGCGAGCGAGGAGCTGTCGTCGAGCTCGGTGCCCGGCACGGCCGCGGCCAGGTCGGCGAGGCGGGCGTGCACCCCGTCGGCGCCGGAGGCCGAGGTGACGAGGATCTGCTGCGGCAGGCCGTCGGTGGTGTGCGGGGCGAGCGTCCGTGCGGGCAGCACCAGGTACTGCTGCTTGGGGTTGTCCTTGTAGAGCGCGACGACGGTGGGGCTGGTCCGGAAGCCGTCGCCGAGATGCATCGGAAGGCGGTCACCGACCTTCACACCGAACGCGTCGGCCTTCTTCTCGGACAGGGCCACGGTGTTGCCCTTGAGAGCGGCCAGGTCGCCCGCGACGGGCTTCAGGTCGAGCGTCTTGCGGACGCCGTCGGCGGAGACGCCGCGCAGGTCGAGGTCGGCGCGGCCGTCGGGTGCGTCCACGAAGCCGCGGCTGGTGACGAGTTCGGAGGCGCCGGACACTCCTGCGGTCTCCCGGACCTTGTCGACGACGCCGGGAGCGAAGCCGCCGGTGGTGGAGTCGAGGACGTAGTCGGCGAGGATGTTGTCGGCGTAGGAGCGTGCGGAGACGTCGTCCTCGGTGGACTGCATGTAGAGGGTGCCGGTCGCGATGCCGATGAGCAGGACGATCGGCGCGATGGCGCCCGCCATGCGGACGTTGGAGGTGGTCGCGTTGCGCAGGGCGAGATAGCCGGAGAGGCCGGACAGCGCGCGGACCGGGAGGCGAACCATCGCCACCATGACCTTGGTGATGCCGGGGGCGAGCAGCGCGAGGCCGATGCAGAACAGCACACAGGCAGGGCCCGCGGTGCTGGCCAGGGTCGGGCCGTCCTCCATGACGGTGGCGGTGGCCACGGCGAGGCCGATGCCGTTGGCGATGAAGAACAGCGCGAGCACCAGCTTCGGGACAGTGAACCAGCGGGTGCCCGCGGTGGATTCGGCGAGGGCCGCGACCGGTTCGGTGCGTGCGGCACGCCGTCCCGCGAAGCGGGTGGCGAGAGCGGCGGCCAGGACGGTGGTGACCGCGCCGACGGCCATCGGGACCCAGCCCGCGCGGTAGACGACCGCGTCGGAGACCACGCCGCTGTCACTGAGGACGCCGAAGAGCAGCTTGCCCACGAGGTACCCGGGAGCGAGGGCGAGGGCCACCGACGCCACGGACAGCACGGCGGTCTCGCACAGGATCATGCGGCGGAGCTGCTGGGGGGTGGCGCCCACCGCGCGCAGCAACGCCATCTCGCGGGCGCGCTGTTGCAGGGAGAGGCCGAGGGTGGAGGCGACGCCGAACATCACGATCAGGACGACCGAGCTGCCGAAGATGGCGGCGAGGATGACGATGGTCCGCTGGCTGGAGAGGGTGCCGGGCAGTTCGGCGAGGCCGCGCTGGGCGCCGGTGAGTACCTCGGCCCGGTCCCCGACTGCGGACTTGACCGCCGAACTCAGGGCGGACACGTCGGTGCCGGAGTCGGTGAGCACGCCGATGGAGTCGATCGCGCCGCCCGCGCCTGCCAGGCGGCGCGCCTCGTCGTCGGTGAAGAACACGGCCGCGTCCGGGTTGCTGTCGCCGCTCTGGGCGGCGATGCCGCTGACCCGGAAGCTCTCGGTCCGGCCCTTGACCGCGAGGTCGACGTCGGCGCCGGGCTTGACGTCCATGCGGTCGGCGAGCCGCTGGTCGAGGACGATCTCGCCGTCGGCGGCGGGGGCTTCACCGGCGGCGAGAGTGTAGGGGGTGAGCTGGGCCCCGGACCAGCCGTGGCCGTAGGAGTCCGTCGAATCCGACCCACCGGTGACCGGCTTGCCGTCCTTGAGGACGGAGGCGGGGAACGAGACATCGCCGACGGCCTTGCGCACACCGTCGACGGCGGCGACCTTCTCGACCAGACCGGCGTCGATGTGACGGCGCTCGGTGAGCGCGGTGTCGTCGTAGGACTGCTCACCGGTGACGACGACCGAGGCGCGGTCCAGGCGCTGCGGGGCGGCTTCCATGCGTACGCCGGTCTCCATCAGGCCGCCGCAGCCGATGACGATGGCGGCGCCGAGGAACATGGCGAGGAACGTGGCGACGAAGCTGGTTTTGCGGAACTTCAGGGTGCGCAGTGCGAGGGACCACATCAGTACTGTCCCCCCACGGCGGTGGAAGCCGACTGGTAGTCCTCGTCGTCCCAGGCACCGAGCCGGGTCATGCGGGCGGCAACGGCATCGGCGGTCGGCCGGTGCAGCTCCCCGACGAACGTGCCGTCGGCGAGGAAGACGACGCGGTCGGCGTACGAGGCGGCCACCGGGTCGTGCGTGACCATGACCAGGGTCTGCCCGGCGGCGGTCACCGACTCGCGCAGGAGTCCGAGGACGGCACCCGCGGTGCGGGTGTCCAGGGCGCCGGTGGGTTCGTCGGCGAAGATCACGGCGGGGCGTGTCACCAGGGCGCGGGCGATGGCCACCCGCTGCTGCTGGCCTCCGGAGAGCTGGCTCGGCAGGTGCCCGAGCCGCTCGGACAGGCCCACGCGCTGGACGACGGTCTTGACGAGCGCCTTGTCGGGGCGGGTACCCGCCAACTGCAGCGGCAGCATGATGTTCTGCATCACGGTCAGCGCCGGCAGCAGGTTGAACGACTGGAAGATGAAGCCGATGTGGTCGCGGCGCAGCTTGGTCAGCTGCACGTCGTCCAGGCCCGAGAGGTCGGTGCCGCCGACGGTGACGGCGCCGGATGTGGGCCGGACCAGGCCCGCGGCACAGTGCAGGAAGGTGCTCTTGCCGGAGCCGGACGGGCCCATCACGGCGGTGAACGTGCCGGAGGCGAAGCTCATCGTGAAGTCCCTGAGCGCAGCCACCTCGTTGTCGCCGTGGCCGTAGATCTTCGAAACGGTGTCAAGGCGTACGGCCTGTGACTGTCGGGCGTTGTCTGCTGTCTGCACTCGGGCTCCCCAGAAGGTGTCGCGCTTCGGCGCGGTGTCGGAGTCAACGTTAGGAACAGAGCGCCGTCCGGCACATTGGCCTTAGCAGGTGGATCGAAGGTAGAAGTTTCTCTACTTCGGCGCCGGGGGCGGTCCCCGAGGGGGGTCGGCAAGGAGGCTTCGGGAACTCCTGTCAAGGGGGAGAAATCTCCCCTTCCGCACGACGGCTAATACCACCCCAGAAAGTGTCGCCAGGGCCATTTTCGCCTGCCATTCCAAGGAGTAGCGTCGGGTTCTCACACACATCACGAAGAGGATCGGAAGATATGTGGCCAGGACAGGCAGCCCGCATGGCCGAAAGAATTCACAAGGAACCAAGCGGCTTTCGCCCCAGACCGCTCGTACGGCGCACAAGTGGCAGCGCGGGGCGTGACGTTGATGGCGGGCAGGGCAGATACGGGGGAGCTTTACGACATGAGGAATGAACCGGACGTCGTTCCCCGGGTACTGCCCGACGGGTTCCTCGAGCTTGCCTCGCCGCACACCGGAAAGAGCCACCGGTGCGGCCCGAAGGGCACGATGATGTGGCTCGCGCTGCAGCGGAGCAATTGGGATGCGGAGCGGGCGTCGCTCGAAGTCGCCGAGCAATTGAATGTCGATCCGGCCGGAACTCGCTGCGACGTGGACGCGTGGATCCTTCATTTTCATGAGGCTGCCCGGTGAATGCCCCGAGGGGCGGGGAGGGGGGGGGGCCGCCCGCCCCCCCCGCCGGGGTGGGGGGGCACGCGTGGAGCGAGCAGCGGCCCGCCCGCCCCACCGACAACA
>NZ_JBHYJI010000038.1:15162-91846 GCF_042740435.1 Streptomyces sp. NPDC059002
GGCGGGGGTCCCGCGCGGGGGGGGGGCGCCGCCCCCCCCCCCCCCCCGCCCCTCGGGCTGTTTCTGTCACACGGTTTCCCGCTCGCTGTCCCGGCCGTCCAGCCATTCCGCCACTGCCTCCGCGGTGGGGACGACGGAGTCCTCCAGGATCGTGAAGTGGTTGCCGGGCACCTCGCTCAGCGTGTGGTCGCCCGACCAGGTGGCACGCCACTCCTCGGTACCGGCTCCGGCGGCGAACGACGTGGTGGGCCGTACGAACAGCACCGGTGCCGCGAGCGCGCCCGGCATGCAGTCGACGATCAGGTCGCTGTAGCGGCTCATCGCGGCGAGCCGCGCGGTGCTGAATCCGCCCAGGGACGACTCACGGTCCAGCATGCCGTCGAACATCTGACGCCACAGCTCGTCCTTGCCCTCGTCGCCGGGCAAGTAGGTGTCCAGCAGGACCACTCCCGCCGCCGGAGTGCCCGCCTTCTCCAGGACCTCGGCCGCCGCGTGCGCGAACTGGCCGCCGGAGGAGTACCCCACGAGGACGAACGGCCGGCCGTCGGCCGAGGCCGCGCGGATGCCCTCGACGACCACGTCGACGACGGCGTCCACGGTGCGGGGCAGGGCCTCGCCGGGGACGAAGCCGGGGATCACGGGCACGAGGACGTCGTGGCGGCCGCGGAAGTGGGCGGCGAACCGCGCGTACTGGTGGGCGCCGCCGAGTGCCATCGGCGACGGCAGGCAGATCAGCCGGGGTGTTCCTTCCCCCGTGGACAGCCGTACAGGGGCGGGCACTTGACCCAGTTCGGCGACCGTGGAGAAGCCGGGCAGGATCTCGGCGACCGCCTTCAGGAGATCGAAGCCCTTCGCCATCCGCCCCTCCGCCGCGGCGCGGCGCAGCAGTCCGCCGATCGACTCGGTGTCGGGCCCCTCGTCCGGTGCGCGGTCCCGGTCACTGTGGGCCAGCCGCTCGCGCAGGTGAGCGGCGAGCGCGGCGGGTGTGCCGTGGTCGAAGACAGCGCTCGCCGCGACGGTCGTGCCGAGGACGGTGCCGATGGCGCCGCGCAGTTCGGCCGCGGAGACGGAGTCCATGCCGACCTCGAGGAACACGGCGTCGGCTTCGACGGCCTCCGCTCCCGCGTGGCCGAGGACGGCGGCGGCCTGGGCCCGCACCACGTCCGTCAGCAGGGCCTCCTGCTCCTGCGGGGAGGCCTCGGCGAGGCGGGCACGCAGCGGCGCCGCCGTGTCGCCGGGCGACTCGGGGGACGGCTGAGCGGCTGTCGTGACGGCGAGCGGGTCGACGGTGAGGGGGACGTCGGCGTTCAGCCAGTACCGCTCCCGCTGGAACGCGTACGTGGGCAGGGCGACGCGGTCCGTCCCGGGGAACAGGGCCTGCCAGTTGGGCGAGAGGCCGTCGGTGTGCAGCCGGGCGAGGCCGGACAGGAGGGCGGCGGGTTCGGCGCCGTTCTTCCGGCCGAGCGCGGTGAACGTCGCGGCCTCCGCGGTGGCGCACTCGCGGGCCATTCCGGTCAGTACGGCGTCGGGGCCGAGCTCCACGAAGCGGGTGACGCCGAGTCCGGAGAGGGCGGCGACGGCATCGGCGAACCGGACGGTCCCCCGGACGTGGCGTACCCAGTAGCCGGGGTCGCACAGTTCGTCGGCGCCCGCCGGGCGGCCGGTCAGGGTGGACACCAGTGGGATGGCCGGGGGCTGGAAGGACAGGCTCTCGGCGACCGCGCGGAAGTCGTCGAGCATCGCGTCCATCAAGGGCGAGTGGAAGGCGTGCGAGACGGTCAGTCTCCTGGTCTTCGCGAAGCCCTCGGCGGCGGCGAGCACCGCCTCGCGCTCGCCGGAAAGCACCACGGACGCCGGGCCGTTGACGGCGGCCAGGCCGACCCGCTCGTCGAGCAGCGGGCGGACCTCGTCCTCCCCCGCCCGCACGGCGACCATCGCGCCGCCCTCGGGCAGATCCTGCATGAGGCGGCCGCGGGCGGCGACCAGGGTGCAGGCGTCCTTGAGGGTGAGGACGCCCGCCACATGAGCGGCGGCGAGTTCGCCGATGGAATGCCCCGCGAGGTGGTCGGGACGTATCCCCCAGGACTCCAGGAGCCGGAACAGCGACACTTCGTAGGCGAAGAGGCCGGTCTGCGCGTACCGCGTCCGGTGCATCACGTCCTGGTCGTCGCCACCGAGCACCCCGGCCAGGTCAAGGCCGAGCTCCGCGTCGATCTCGTCGAAGGCGTCGGCGAACACCGGGTAGTGCGCGCGCAGTTCGAGCCCCATGCCGAACCGCTGCGCGCCCTGTCCGGTGAACAGGAACGCCGTCCGCGCACCGGTGCGGGCCCGTCCGGTGACGGCGCCGGGCGAGCCGTCGCCCGACGCGAGCGCACGCAGCCCCGCGAGAAGCTGCTCCCGGTCCGCGCCGGTGACGGCGGCCCGGTGCCCGAAGGCGGCCCGCCGGGTGCCCAACTCCCGGGCGACGGCGGCGGGGTGGAGCCCCGGCCGCCCCTCGACGAAGGCACGCAGCCGCTCGGCCTGCGCGGGCAGGGCCTGCGCGGAGCGGGCGGAGAGGGGCCAGAGGAGGGCGGGGGTGCTCGCCTCATCAGGAGCGGTCGCCCCATCAGAAGCGGTCGCCCCATCACGGGCCGTCGCCTTGCTCGGGGCCGCCGCCTCATCACGGGCCGTTGCCTTGCTCGGGGCCACCGCCCCCTCACGGGCCGTCGCCTCGCTCGGGGCCACCGCCCCATCACGGGCCGTCGCCTCGCTCGGGGCCACCGCCCCCTCACCGGCCGTCGCCTCGCTCGGGGCCACCGCCTGACGGAGAGACACCGCTTCACGCGGGGCGCTCACCTCGCTGAGGGTTGCCTCCTCACGCGGAGCTGCCGCATCACCAGGGGCCACCGCCCCACTGGGGGTGGCCGCCGCACGGGAGACTGCCGAGGGGCCGGAAACTGCCGTCTCACGCGAGGTCACCGCCTCACCCGAGGCCGCCGCCCCGCCGGGAGCAGCGATCCCGCCCCCGACCGGTGCTCCGGACTCGTCCTCCCCCTGCTCCACGATGACGTGCGCGTTCGTGCCGCTGATGCCGAACGACGAGACTCCCGCGCGGCGCGGGCGGTCGCCCCGCGGCCACGGCCGTGCCTCGGTCAGCAGCCGGACGCTGCCGGTCGACCAGTCGACCTGGTCGGACGGGTCGGCCGCGTGCAGGGTCGGCGGGAGTACGCCGTTCCGCATCGCCATGACCATCTTGATGACGCCCGCCACACCGGCGGCGGCCTGGGTGTGCCCGATGTTGGACTTCACCGAGCCGAGCCACAAGGGCGCGTGCCCTGGCCGCTCCTGGCCGTACGTGGCGAGGAGCGCCTGCGCCTCGATCGGGTCGCCGAGCGTGGTGCCGGTGCCGTGCGCCTCGACCGCGTCCACGTCGGCGCCCGACAACCTGGCCGCCGCCAGGGCCTGTTGGATGACCCGCTGCTGGGACGGGCCGTTGGGCGCGGTCAGGCCGTTGGACGCGCCGTCCTGATTGACGGCCGAGCCGCGCAGGACGGCGAGGACGTCGTGTCCGTTGCGCCGCGCGTCCGAGAGGCGCTCCAGGACGAGTACGCCGAGGCCTTCGGCGAACCCGGTGCCGTTGGCGTCCTTGGCGAAGGACCGGCACCGGCCGTCCGGAGACAGCGCGCCCTGGCGGCTGAACTCCACGTAGGTGCCCGGAGACGCCATGACCGTCACTCCCCCGGCCAGGGCGAGCGTCGACTCGCCCTGGCGCAGGGACTGGGCGGCCAGGTGCAGCGTGACCAGGGACGAGGAGCAGGCGGTGTCGACGGTGAGGGTGGGGCCCTCGAGGCCCAGGGTGTAGGCGACGCGGCCGGAGACGATGCTGCCGGAGCCGAAGCTGCCGAAGTAGTCGTGGTACATCAGCCCCGCGAACACCCCGGTCCGGCTGCCGCGCAGGGTCGCCGGATCGATGCCCGCGCTCTCCAGCGCCTCCCACGAGCCTTCGAGGAGCAGCCGCTGCTGCGGGTCCATCACCAGCGCCTCGCGGGGACTGATGCCGAAGAACCCGGCGTCGAAGTCGCCCGCGTCGTGCAGGAATCCGCCCTCGCGGGTGTAGGACCGGCCTTCCTTGCCCGGCTCCGGGTCGTAGAGGTCCGGGTCCCAGCCGCGGTCGGCGGGGAACGGCGTGATGCCGTCCCCGCCGCGCGCGACGAGGTCCCACAACTCCTCCGGCGAGCGGACGCCTCCTGGATAGCGGCAGGCCATGCCGACGACGGCGATCGGTTCACGCGCCGCCGCGGTCAGGGCACGGTTGCGCTCCCGCAGCCGCTCGGTCTCCTTGAGCGAGGCGCGGAGCGCCTCGACCATCCTGGTGTCCTGGTTCGTCACAGGGCTTGTCACAGGGCTCCTTGTCACAGGGCGTCCTCGTCGCCGACGAGGTCGTCGAGCGCCATGCTGATCAGACTCTCCGCATCCATCGCGTCGATCGACGCACGGCCTTGTGCGCCGCTCGCGTCCGGTTCTCCCGCGGGACGCAGACCGGCCAGTTCCAGCAGGTTGTCCAGCAGGCCCGCGTCGCGCAGCGCGGCCACCGGGATGGCGGTCAGCGCCCGCCGGACGGCGTCCTCCTCGGCGTCCTGCGCGGTGCGCTGACGTGGCGTCAGCTCGGTGGTGAGGTGGTCGGCGAGCGCGGCCGGGTTGGGGTGGTCGAAGATGAGGGTGGCGGGCAGCCGCAACCCGGTGACTTCGTTGAGGCGGTTGCGGAATTCGACGGCGGTCAGTGAGTCGAAGCCCAACTCGTTGAAGGCCAGGCCCGGTTCGAACGAGTCGATGCCGAGCACCTGGGTCGCTTCGGTCCGGACCAGGTCGAGCAGCCTGGGGGCCCGGTCCGCCGCCTCCAGGGAGGCCAGTTCGCTCCGCAGCGCCGTCGATGCGGCCGTTGCCGCGGCGGGGGCGACCCGGTGCGGGGACCGGACGAGGCCGCGCAGCATCGGCGGGACCCGGCCGGAACCCCCAAGGGCGGCAAGGTCCAGGCGCACCGGCATCAGGACCGCTTCCTCCCGGCCCGCAGCCAGGTCGAAGAGAGCGAGCCCGGTCTCCTCGTCGAGGGCGAGCACCCCGCCGGACGCCATCCGGCGGCTGTCGGTGTCGTCGAGACGGTCGGCCATGCCGCCGCTGCCGGCCCAGGCGCCCCACGACAGGGAGACCGCGGGCAGACCGAGCGACCTGCGGTGCGCGGCCAGGCCGTCGAGGAAGGCGTTGGCGCAGGCGTACGAGGACTGGCCGGGGCTGCCGAGCAGGCCTGCCGCCGACGAGAACAGCACGAACGCCGTGAGCGGGCGGTCCTTGGTGAGCTCGTGCAGGTGCCAGGCGGCGTCCGCCTTCGGCCGCAGCACCCCGTCGAGGCGCTCGGGCGTCAGCGAGGTGAGCATGCCGTCGTCCAGGACGCCCGCGGTGTGCACCACTGCCGTCACCGGGTGTGCGGCCAGGACGCGGGCCAGTTCCTCGCGGTCGGCGGCGTCACAGGCGACCACGGTCACCTCGGCGCCGAGCTCGGTGAGTTCCTCGCGCAGTTCGGGCGCGCCAGGTGCGTCGGGTCCGCGGCGGCTGAGCAGGACCAGGCGGGGCGCGCCGTGGGCCGTGACCAGGTGGCGTGCCACCAGGCGTCCCAGTGCCCCGGTGCCGCCGGTGAGCAGGACCCCGCCGGACCAGTCGACCGGGGTGTCCTCGGCCCGGCGCGGTGCGCGGACCAGCCTCGGCGCGCTCACCGCGCCCTCGCGCAGGGCGAGTTGCTGCTCGCCGCAGGCGACGGCCGAGGGCAGCGCGCGGTACGACGCCTCGGAGCCGTCGAGGTCGGCGAGCACGATGCGGTCGGGGTGCTCGGACTGCGCCGAGCGCAGCAGACCCCAGGCAGCGGCGCCGCCGAGGTCGGTGACGTCCTCGGGGGCGGGCCCGGCCGCGCCGCGGGTCGCCACGACCAGGGTGGCGTCGGCGAACCGCTCGTCGGCCAGCCAGGTCCGCACCTGGTCGAGCAGCGCATACGTCCCGGCGCGCACCCTCTCGGGATCCGTGCCGCCCAGCCCCGTCCCGTCCGGCCCTGTCCCTCCGGTGTGGACGAGGACGACGGTGTCCGGGGTGGTCCCGGCACCGGCGGCGGCCTCCTCCAGGCCGGACGCGACGGTCACCTCGGCGACCTCGCCGGCCAGCGCGTCCGCGAACGCGTCGGCGCCAGGGCCGACCACCGTCCAGCGCCCGGCCTGCGGGGCCGCGTCACCGGGCACCGGCGCCCAGTCGAGGGCGTACAGGCCGTCCACGCCTCCGGCGGCGGCCGCGGCGATCCGCTCGGGGCTGACCGCCCGCAGCGACAGGGATGCCACGCTCACCACCGGTTTCCCGGCGGGGTCGGCGGCGTCGATGGTCACCGCGTCGGGCCCGTTCGGGGCGATCCGCACCCGCAGCGCGGTCGCGCCCACGGCATGCAGGTCGACGCCGCTCCAGGCGAACGGCAGCTTCATGCGTTCCTCGGCACCCTCGCGCAGCCCGATGGCGTGCAGTGCCGCGTCGAACAGCGCGGGGTGCAGGCCGAGTTCGCCGCCGGTGCCGCCGGTGGGAACGTCGACTTCGGCGTACACCGCGTCGTGCGTCCGCCAGGCCGCCCGCAGCCCTTGGAAGTGGGGCCCGTACTGGGCGCCGAGTTCGGCGAGACGCTCGTACAGGTCTGCCACGTCGACGGGTTCGGCGCCGACCGGGGGCCAGACCGTCAGGTCATGGGCAGCGGTGTTCCGGCCGGGGCGCAGCACTCCGGTGGCGTGCGTCGTCCAGGGGTCGCCGTCGGCCACCGCGGAGTACACCTGGAAGGCGCGGGCGCCGACGGCGTCCGGTTCGCCGACGGTGCACTGGAGCCGCACGGCTTCTTCGTCGGGCAGCACCAGGGGTTCGGCGATGGTGAGTTCCTCGACGGATCCGCAGCCCGTGCGGGCTCCGGCGGCGAGTGCCATCTCGACGAACGCGGTGCCCGGGAGCAGCGGCACGCCGCCGACGGCGTGGTCCGCGATCCACGGGTGCTCGGCGAGCGACAGGTGACCGGTGTACAGGGCGCCATCGGTTCCCGCGAGCTCCACGGCGGTGCCGAGCAGCGGGTGGTCGGCACGGGCGCGGGGTCCTGTGACGTCACCGTTCATCCAGTAACGGCTGCGCTGGAAGGCGTAGGTGGGCAGGTCCGAGGCGTCGCGGTGCGGCAGCAGCGAGGCCCAGTCGACGGTGGTGCCGTGCACGTGCAGGGCGGCCAGGCCGCCGAGCAGCGCCACGGGTTCCTCGCGGTCCTTGCGCAGCAGCGGCACGACGGCGCCCGTGCCGTCCTCGCGCAGGCTCTCCCCGGCCGCCGCGGTGAGGGCGCTGCCGGGGCCGACCTCGGCGAACTTCCGTACGCCCAGGTCCTCCAGGGCCGCGACGGCGTCGGCGAAGCGGACCGCCTCGCGGGCGTGGCGCACCCAGTACTCCGCCGTCGACAGCTCTTCCGGAGCGGCCGGGGCGCCGGTGAGGGTGGACACCAGCGGGATGCGCAGGGTGCCGTACGTCACCGACTCGGCGATCTCGCGGAACTCCTGGAGCATCGGTTCCATCAGCGCCGAGTGGAAGGCGTGGCTGACGTCGAGTTCCTTGGTGCGCTCGAAGCGGGCGGCGACGGCGCGGGCCGCGTCCGCCTCGCCGGACAGGACCACGGAGTCGGGACCGTTGACCGCGGCGATGCCCACGCCTTCGGTGAGCAGCGGGCCGACGGCGTCCTCGGTGGCCTTGACGGCGATCATCACGCCGCCCTCGGGCAGCGCCTGCATGAGGCGGCCGCGCGCGGCGATCAGGGCGCAGGCGTCCGCCAGGGTGAGGACGCCCGCGACGTGGGCGGCGGCGAACTCGCCGACGGAGTGGCCCGCCAGCACGTCGGGCCGTACGCCGAAGGACTCAAGGAGCCGGTACAGGGCGACCTCGACGGCGAACAGGGCGGGCTGGGTGTACTCGGTGCGCGCCAACAGGTCGGCGGAGTCGAGGACTTCGGCGAGCGGCCGCTCCAGGAGCGGGTCCAGGTGGGCGCATACCTCGTCGAAGGCGGCCGCGAACGCGGGGAACGCCTCGGCGAGCCGCGCGCCCATGCCCGGCAGTTGGGAGCCCTGCCCGGAGAACAGGAAGGCAAGCTTCCCGTCGGTCGCCGTGCCGGTCGTGCCCTGCGCCGGTGCGGTGCCTTCCGCGACGGCCCGTACGCCCGCCATCAGTTCGTCGAGGCCGTGGCCGACGACGGCGGCGCGGTGGGCGAGCGCGGTGCGGGCGGTGGCGAGCGCTCCGGCGATCCTGTGCGGATCGGCGTCCTGGACGGCGGCCAGGTGATCGAGGAGCCGGGCGGCCTGGGCACGCAGGGCCCGCGGGGTGTGGCCGGACAGCAGCCACGGCACGGGTCCCGCCGTCGGGGCGGCGGGCGCCTCGGCGGGCTCATCGGCCGGGGCGGCCTCGATGACCACGTGCGCGTTGGTGCCGGAGATGCCGAAGGAGGAGACTCCGGCGCGCCGGGGGTGTCCGGGGTCGGGCCAGGCGCGCGACTCGGTGAGGAGACGTACGTTCCCGTCCTCCCACTCGACGTGCCGTGACGGCGCGTCGACGCCGAGGGTGGCGGGCAGGGTCTCGTGGCGGATGGCCTGCACCATCTTGATGACGCCCGCGACACCGGCGGCGGCCTGGGTGTGGCCGAGGTTGGACTTGACCGAGCCGAGCCACAGCGGATTGTCCGCGGTGTGGTCCGCGCCGTAGGTGGCGATCAGCGCCTGGGCCTCGATCGGGTCGCCCAGGGTGGTGCCGGTGCCGTGCGCCTCGACCACGTCGACCTCGGCCGCGGACACGGCCGCCGTCTCCAGGGCGCGGCGGATGACGCGCTGCTGGGCGGGGCCGTTGGGCGCGGTGATGCCGTTGGACGCGCCGTCCTGGTTGACGGCGGTGCCGCGCAGCACGGCGAGCACCTGGTGGCCGTTGCGGCGGGCGTCGGAGAGCTTCTCCAGGAGGAGTACGCCCGCGCCCTCGCCGAATCCCGTGCCGTCTGCCGCGTCGGCGAACGGCCTGCACCGCCCGTCGCGGGAGAGGCCGCGGTGACGGCTGAACTCCACGAAGGTGCCCGGGGTCGCCATGACGGTCACTCCCCCGGCAAGGGCCAGGGAGCAGTCGCCCTGCCGCAGCGACTGGGCGGCCAGGTGCAGTGCGACCAGCGAGGAGGAGCAGGCGGTGTCGACCGAGAGGGTCGGGCCCTCCAGGCCCAGGGTGTAGGCGACGCGGCCGGAGACGACGCTGCCGGAGCCGAAGCTGCCGAAGTAGTCGTGGTACATGACGCCCGCGAAGACGCCCGTGTCGGAGCCGCGCAGGGTGGCCGGGTCGATGGAGGCGCGCTCAAGGGCCTCCCAGGAGGTCTCCAGGAGCAGCCGCTGCTGCGGGTCGGTGACCTCGGCCTCCTCGGCGTCCATGGCGAAGAAGGCGGGGTCGAAGTCTGCGGCGCCGTAGAGGAACGCGCCGTGCCGGGTGTAGCTGGTGCCGGTCCTGTCCAGGGTCGGGTCGTACAGGGAGTCGACGTCCCAGCCGCGGTCGGCGGGGAACTCGCCGATGGCGTCCCGCCCTTCGGAGATCAGCCGCCACAGGTCCTCGGGCGAGTCGATGTCGCCGGGGAAGCGGCAGCCCATGCCGATGATGGCGATCGGCTCGTCGGCGGCGGCGCGGCGGGCGGCGGCCGGGGCGATGTCCGCCGGGGTGCTCAGGGTGGCGGTGAGCTCGCCGAGCAGGAAGCGGGCGAGTTCGGCCGGGGTGGGGTGGTCGAAGACCAGCGTCGCGGGCAGCCGCAGGCCGGTGGCCGCGGTGAGCCTGTTGCGCAGTTCGACAGCGGCCAGCGAGTCGAAGCCCAGTTCCCTGAAGGGCAGGGAACTGCCCACGTTCTGCGCCGACTTGTAGCCGAGGAGCGTGGCGACGTGGCTGCGCACCAGTTCGGTGAGGAACGGTTCGCGCTCGATCTCCAGGAGGGCGGCGAGCCGGTCGCGGAGCGAGTCGGCGCCGCCCGCCGCGGTGGCCTGTCCGGCCGCGCTGCCCCGCTGGGCCGGGACCAGCGAGCGGAACAGCGGGGCGAGCGCGGGGCCTTGGGCGCGCAGCCCGGCGGGATCCAGCTTGACCGGCAGGACCGCCGGGTCGGGCCCGCGCAGGGCGGCGTCGAAGAGGGCGAGGCCCTCCTCGGTCTCCAGCGGTGCCACACCGCCGCGCGCGATGCGGGACTTGTCGCTCTCGTCGAGCGTGCCGGTCATGCCGCTCGCCTGGGCCCACAGACCCCACGCCAGGGAGTGCGCGGGCAGTCCGGCCGCCCGCCGGTGGGCGGCGAGGGCGTCGAGGTAGGCGTTGGCGGCGGCGTAGTTGCCCTGGCCCGGGGAGCCGAGGGTGGCGGCGGCCGATGAGAACAGGACGAACGCCGACAGGTCGAGGTCCGCGGTCAGTTCGTGCAGGTGCCAGGCGGCGTCGACCTTGGGCCGGAACACCGTGTCGATCCGCTCGGGGGTGAGCGAGGACAGCACGCCGTCGGCGAGGACGCCCGCCGCGTGGACGACGGCGGTCAGCGGCCGGTCGGCGGGGACGGCGTCCAGGACGGCGGCGAGCGCGGCGCGGTCGGCGACGTCGCAGGCGGCGCTGGTGACCACGGCGCCCAACTCGGTGAGTTCCGTGACGAGTTCGTCGGCGGCACCGGAGCGGCTGAGCAGCAGCAGGTGCCGGGCGTGCCATGCGGTGACGAGGTGGCGGGCGACGATGCCGCCCAGGGCGCCGCTCGCGCCGGTGACCAGGACGGTGCCCTCGCCCAGTCCTGCCGGGGTCGTGGCGTCCTCGGCCGGTGCGGTCCTGGCCAGCCTGGGCACCTTCAGCGCGCCGTCGCGGTAGGCCAGATGGGGCTCGCCGGTGGCGACGGCCTCGGCGAGCAGGCTCGCGCCGGGCTCCTCCGCCGCCTCGACCAGGACGATGCGGTCCGGGTTCTCCGTCTGCGCCGAGCGCACCAGGCCGCCCGCCGCCGCGCCCGCCGGGTCGGCCCCGGTGAGGACGACGAGGGTGGCCTCGGAGAGCCGGTCGTCCGCGAGACGGGTGCGCAGGCCGTCGAGTACGTCGGTCACGGCGGCGCGCACCTCGGTGGCGCTCGTCCCCGCGGGCGCGCGCAGCACCTCCAGGGGCACCGCATCGGCCTCCTTCGGCGCGGGTGCGGCGGCCCAGTCGACGCGGTACAGCGATCCGGCGCGGGCCGAGCGCGCCGCGGCGGCCAGCGCCTCGGTCTGCAGGGGCCGCAGGACGAGGGAGTCGACGGTGGCGACGGGGGCGCCCGCGGCGTCGGCGAGCGTCAGGGAGACGGTGCCCTCGCCGGTCGCCCGGACCCGTACCCGCAGCGCGGTCGCGCCGGTGGCGTGCAGCCGCACCCCGGACCAGGAGAACGGCAGCAGGGCCTCGTCGGCGGCGGCGTCGGTCAGGCCGACGGTGTGCAGGGCCGCGTCCGACAGGGCGGGGTGCAGGCCGAAGCCGTCGGCCGTGGCGCCGGTGGCCACCTCCGCGTACACCTCGCTCCCGGCCCGCCAGGCGGCCCGCAGGCCCTGGAAGAGGGGGCCGTACCCGAGCCCGATGTCCGCCAACTCCTCGTACAGACCCTCCAGTTGGATGGCCTCTGCGCCCTTCGGCGGCCATACGGTGAGGCTCTCGCCGTCGGCCGGGAGCGTGCCCGTCGGCGCGAGCAGGCCGTCGGCGTGCCGGGTCCACGGGAGGTCCTCGTCGGGGTCCTCGGGGCGCGAGAACACGGTGACCGGGCGGGTCTCCCCCTCGGGCGCGCCGACGACGGCCTGGAGCTGGACGGCGCCGTGCTCGGGCAGCACGAGCGGTGCCTGCAGGGTGAGTTCGACGATGTCTCCGCAGCCGACCTGGTCACCGGCGCGCAGGGCGAGTTCGAGGTGGCCGGTGCCCGGGAAGAGCAATTGCCCGCCCACCCGGTGGTCGGCCAGCCAGGGGTGGGTCCCGGCCGAGAGGCGGCCGGTGAGGACCGCTCCCTCGCTGTCGGCGCGCACCATGGCGGCGCCGAGCAGGGCGTGGTCGGTGGGGGCCAGGCCCGCCGAAGTGACGTCGGCGCCGCCCGCGTTGCTGTCCAGCCAGTACCACTCGTGCTGGAAGGCGTAGGGGGGAAGCGGCACGCGGCGCGGGCGGCGGCCCTCGCAGGCCGCTTCCCAGTCGACGGCCGCGCCGTGCGTGAACGCCTCGCCGAGCGCGGTCACGAACTGGTCGCGGCCGCCGTGGTCGCGGCGCAGCGAGCCGATGGCGGCCACGGCGTCGTCGGTCTCCTGGATGCCGACGGTGAGCACCGGGTGCGGGCTGGCCTCGATGAACAGGGCGTGCCCGGCGCCGATGGCGGCCTGGACGGCCTCCTCGAAGAGCACGGTGCCGCGCAGGTTCGTGTACCAGTACTCGGCGCCGAGTTCCCCGGTGTCGATCAGGCCGCCGGTGACGGTGGAGTAGAACGGCACGTCGGTACTGCGCGGACGTACGCCGTCGAGGACGTCGAGGAGCTGCTCGCGGATCGCCTCGACGTGCGCGCTGTGCGAGGCGTAGTCCACCGGGAGCAGCTTGGCGCGGACGTTCTCGGTGCGCAGCCGCTCCCGGAGCTCGTGCAGGGCGTCGGCGTCGCCGGAGACCACGGTGGAGCCCGCGCCGTTGACGGCGGCGACCGAAATGCGGCCGTCCCACTCGGCGATGCGTGCCCGCACCGCGTCGGCGCCCTCGGCGACGGACATCATGCCGCCCCCGCCGGACAGGTCCACGGCGATCGCCTTGGAGCGCAGCGTGACGATGCGGGCGCCGTCCTCCAGGGAGAGCGCGCCGGCCACACAGGCGGCCGCGATCTCGCCCTGGGAGTGGCCGATGACCGCGGAGGGCGTGACGCCGCAGGTGGTCCAGGCGTGCGCGAGGGAGACCATGACGGCCCACAGCAGCGGCTGGACGACGTCGACGCTGTCGAGCGTGCCGCGCAGCTCGGTGTGGAAGTCCCAGTCGGTGTGCGGATCGATGGCGGCGGCGCACTCGGCCATGCGGGCGGCGAACGCCGGGGACGTCTCCATCAGTTCGGCGGCCATGCCGGACCACTGGGAGCCCTGGCCGGGGAAGACGAACACCGGCTTGGCGCGCCCCGTCACGGTGGCCTCGGTCAGGCCCGGGGCCGTGGTTCCCTGGGCCAACGCCGCGAGCGCGTCGCGCAGTTCACCGGTGTCGGTGCCGGTGATCGACGCGCGGTGGGCGAAGCGGGCGCGGGCGGTGGCCAGCGTCCAGCCGATGTCGGACGCGTCGAGGCCGGGGTGGGCGTCGAGGTGGGCGAGGAGCGAGGCGGCCTGTCCTGCGAGGGCTGCGGGCGTCTTGCCGGTGAGCAGCCAGGGGACGACCGGTCCGCCCTGCTCATCGGTGGCGGGTACGGGCGCATCGGCGGGTACGGGGGCCTTGGTGGGTACGGGGGCCTTGGTGGGTGCCTGTTCGATGACGATGTGGGCGTTGGTGCCGCTGATCCCGAAGGAGGACACACCCGCACGCCGCGGACGGTCCGCGTCGGACCACTCCCTCTCCTCGGTCAACAGCCGTACGGCGCCCGCCGACCAGTCCACCTTCGTCGACGGCTCGTCCACGTGGAGGGTGCGCGGCAGTACGCCTTCACGCATCGCCATGACCATCTTGATGACGCCCGCGACACCGGCCGCGGCCTGGGTGTGGCCGATGTTCGACTTGATCGAGCCGAGCCACAACGGCGCGTCCTCGGAACGGCCCTGGCCATAGGTGTTCAACAGAGCCTGCGCCTCGATCGGGTCACCCAGCGTGGTGCCGGTGCCGTGCGCCTCGACGACGTCCACATCGGCCGCCGTCAACCGGGCGGCTTCCAGGGCCTGTTCGATCACGCGCTCCTGAGCCGGACCGTTCGGCGCGGTCAGGCCGTTGGACGCACCGTCCTGGTTCACCGCCGAGCCGCGTACGACCGCGAGCACCTCGTGGCCGTTGCGCCGTGCATCCGACAACCGCTCGACGACCAGGACGCCGACGCCCTCGCCCCACACGGTCCCGCCCGCGGCGTCGGCGAAGGCCTTCGTGCGGGCGTCCGGGGCCAGCGCGCCCTGGCGGCTGAACTCGATGAACGTCTCGGGCGTCGCCATCACCGCGACGCCGCCGACCAGGGCGAGGGTCGACTCCCCCTGGCGCAGCGACTGCGCCGCCAGGTGCAGCGCGACCAGCGACGAGGAGCAGGCGGTGTCGACGGAGAGCGAGGGGCCTTCCAGGCCGAGCGTGTACGCCACACGGCCGGAGATGATGCTGCCGGACCCGAAGCTGCCGAAGTAGTCGTGGTACTGCACACCCGCGAACACACCGGTGCGGCTGCCCTTGAGCGTGCCCGGGTCGATGCCCGCGCTCTCCAGCGCCTCCCACGCGCTCTCCAGGAGGAGCCGCTGCTGCGGGTCCATGACGAGGGCTTCCTTCGGGCTGATGCCGAAGAACGACGCGTCGAACGCGCCCGCGTCGTGCAGGAAGCCGCCCTCGCCGACGTACGAGGTGTCGGGACGCTGCCCGGTGGTGTCGACGATGCGGTCGACGTCCCAGCCGCGGTTGTCGGGGAAGGGGCCGATGGCGTCGGTGCCGTCGGCGACAAGGCGCCACAGGTCCTGCGGGGTGCGTACGCCGCCGGGGTAGCGGCAGGCCATGCCGACGATGGCCAGGGGCTCGTCGGCCCGGGACCGGTCGGTGCGCCGGCGCCGGGAGCCCGGTCGGGCGCCGACGGCCAGGGCGCCGAGGTGGGCGGCGAGGGCTTGGGGCGAGGGGTGGTCGAAGATCAGCGTGGCGGACAGCCGCAGGCCGGTCTCGGCGGTCAGGGCGTTGCGCAGCTCGATGGCGGCGAGCGAGTCGAAGCCGAGGTCCTTGAAGGCGCGGTCGGCCTCGACGGCGGCGGGGTCGGTGTGGCCGAGGACGGCCGCGACCTGCACGCGGACGGTGCGCAGCAGCGCCTCGGTGCGCTCCTCGCCGTCGAGGGCGGCGATCCGCTCGGCGAAGGTGAAGTCGGAGGCATCGCCCGCTGCCTCGCGGCGCACGGTGCGCCCGGCCAGGGCGCGGAAGACCGGTGCCGCCGAGGCGCCCTGGGCCCGCAGCGCGGGCAGGCTGAGGCGGACGGGTGCCACGGCGGGCAGGCCGGTGCGGAGCGCCGCGTCGAACAGGGCGGTGCCCTCGTCGGCCGACAGGGCGCTCATGCCGCCGCGGGAGATCCGGGCGCGGTCGGCGTCGTCGAGGGTGCCGACCATGCCGCCGGTGAGGGCGGCCCACGGGCCCCAGGCCAGCGAGAGCGCGGGCGCGCCCCGCGCGCGGCGGTGGGTGGCGAGGGCGTCGAGGAAGGCGTTGGCCGCGGCGTAGTTGCCCTGGCCCGGCGCGCCGACGGTGCCCGCGACCGAGGAGAAGAGCACGAACGCCGACAGGTCGTGGTCCGCGGTGAGTTCGTGCAAGTGGAGCGCGCCGTCGGCCTTGGGCCGCAGCACCGCGTCGATCCGCTCGGGTGTCAGCGAGGACACCACGCCGTCGTCGAGGGTGCCCGCGGCGTGCACGACGGCGGTCAGCGGACGGTCGGCACTCACGTCGGCGAGGACCGCGGCGAGGGCGTCGCGGTCCGCGACGTCGCAGGCGTACGCGGTGGCCAGCGCGCCGAGCTCCGCGAGTTCCGCGACGAGGGCGTCGGCTGCGCCGCCACGGCTGAGCAGCGCGAGATGGCGCACGCCGTGGGCCGTCACCAGGTGTCGGGCGATGACGGGCCCGAGTCCGCCGGTGGCGCCGGTCAGCAGCACGGTGCCCTCGGGGTCGAGGTCCGGTGCCAGGACGTCGGCGCCCTGCTCGGCGCGCACCAGGCGGGCGGCGTGGGCGGCGGTGCCCCGCACGGCGACCTGGGGTTCGCCGGTGGCGAGGACGGCGGGCACCAACGCGTCCGCGTCGGCGCCGGGTTCGAGGTCCAGGAGCAGGCAGCGGTCGGGGTTCTCCGACTGCGCGGAGCGCACCAGGCCCCAGACGGCGGCGCCCGCCAGGTCCGGCACGTCCTCGTCCGCGACGCGCACCGCGCCCCGGGTGACGACGGCCAGCGGCCGCGGGTCGTCGTCCTGGAGGGCGGCGAGGGCGGTGTGCAGGGCGGCCCGTACGGCGTCGGCGGTGGCGCCGGGCGCGCTCTCCAGGAGGCGGTGGTCGGTGTCGGGGGCGTCGGTGTCCAGGGGCAGCGGATGCCAGCCCAGGGTGAACAGCGCGTCGGCCGTCGCGTCCCGCTCGGCGCGCAGGTTGGTCAGCGGCCGGGACGTCAGGGAGGTGACGGTGGCGACGGGGGCTCCGGTGGCGTCGGCCAGGTCGACGGCGAACGCGTCGGGTCCGCTGGGCGCCAGGCGTACGCGCAGCACGGAGGCGCCCACGGCGTGCAGGGACACGCCCGCGAACAGGAACGGCAGGCGGGCGGTGTCGTCGGCCGATCCGTCGCCGAGCAGCGCGAGGGCGTGCAGGGCGGCGTCGAACGCCGCGGGGTGCAGGCCGAAGCGGGCCGCTTCGGCGGCGGGCCGCTCCGCGAGCCGGACCTCGGCGAACAGCTCGTCGCCGCGCTTCCAGGCGGCGTGCAGGCCCTGGAAGACGGGGCCGTAGTCCAGTCCGGCGGCGGCGTGCCGCGCGTACAGGCCCGTGGTGTCCAGCTCTTCGGCGTCCTGCGGAGGCCAGTCGGTGAGGTGGGCGCCGACGGCGGCCGGGGCGCGGCCGAGCAGGCCGGAGGCGTGCAGGGTCCACGGCTCGTCGGCGGGCAGGTTCTCCGCGCGGGCGTACACGTGGACGGTGCGGGTACCGGCCTGCTCGGGCGCGCCGACGGCGACCTGGACGCGCACGCCGTCGCCCTCGGGCAGCACCAGCGGTATTTCCAGGGCGAGTTCCTCCACGTACCCGCAGCCGACCTGGTCACCGGCGCGGACCGCGAGCTCGACCATGGCGGTGCCCGGCACCACCACGGAACCGCCGACGACGTGGTCGGCGAGCCAGGGGTGGGTACGCAGCGAGAGGCGTCCGGTGAGCACGGCACTGTCGGAGTCGGCGAGGACGGTGGCCGCGCCGAGCAGCGGGTGGTCGGCGGAGTCCAGGCCCGCGGAGCTCACGTCGCCGGTGGCGGTGGCGAGTTCGGGCCAGAACCGTTCGCGCCGGAAGGCGGTGGTGGGCAGGTCGACCGTGCGGGCGCCGGTGAACAGCGCGGTCCAGTCGAGCGGGGCGCCCGCGACGTACAGCTGCGCGAGGGCGGTGAGCAGGGTCTCGGTCTCGGCCCGTTCGCGGCGGCTCGCCGCGGCGAGGACCGCGTCGCTCTCGTCGCCCTCGACGCACTCCCGGGCCATGGCGGTCAGGACGGCGTCCGGGCCGATCTCCAGGAAGCGGGTGACGCCCTCGGCGCGCAGGGTGCGGATCCCGTCGTGGAAGCGGACCGCGTCGCGCACGTGACGGACCCAGTAGTCGGGGGTCGTGAGGTCCTGGGCGGCGAGTTCGCCGGTGACGTTGGAGACGACGGGGAGGGTGGCCCGGTGGTAGGTGAGGCCCTCGGCGACGCGGCGGAACTCCGTGAGCATCGGCTCCATGAGCGGCGAGTGGAAGGCGTGCGAGACCTTCAGGCGCCGGGTCTTGTCGAACCGTGCGGCCAGCGCGTCGGCCTCGGCGCTGTCGCCGGAAACCACCACGGAACCGGGCCCGTTGACCGCGGCGATGCCGATGTGCTCCGTCAGCAGCGGCACCACCTCGTCCTCGGTGGCGCGCACGGCGATCATGGCGCCGCCCTCGGGCAGGGCCTGCATGAGCCGGCCCCGGGCGGCGACGAGCGTGGTGGCGTCGCGCAGGTCGAGGACGCCCGCGACATGAGCGGCCGCGATCTCGCCGATGGAGTGTCCCGCCAGGTAGTCGGGGGCCAGGCCCCAGGACTCCACCAGGCGGTACAGCGCCACCTCGAACGCGAACAGCGCGGCCTGGGTGTGCTCGGTGCGGTTCAGCGGCGCGGGGTCGGCGGCGAACACCAGCTCCCGCAGGCCGCCGCCGAAGAGTGCGCAGATCTCGTCGAAGGCGCGCGCGAAGACCGGGAAGCGGGCGTGCAGTTCCTTGCCCATGCCCGCGCGCTGCGCGCCCTGCCCGGTGAACAGGAAGGCGGTCTGTCCCTTGACGGTGCGGCCCCGGACGACGCCGGGAGCGCCGTCGGCGACCTCGGTCAGTCCTGCGCGGAGCGCGTCGAGGTCGGCGCCGAGGACCACGGCACGGTACTGGTGGGCGGTCCTGGTGGCGGCGAGGGAGTACGCGACGTCGGCCGGGTCCAGCGCTTGGACGGCGCCCGACAGGCGTACGGCCTGTTCGCGCAGCGCCTCTTCGGTGCGGCCCGAGACGGGCCAGGGCAGCAGGGGCGGGGCGGTGCGCGGCTCGGGCGCTGCCTGCTCGGGCGCGTCGGAGTCGGCAGACCCGGCAGGCTCCGTCTCGGCCTGCTCCTCCGCGGGGGCCTGCTCGATGATGGTGTGCGCGTTGGTGCCGCTGGCGCCGAAGGAGGAGACCGCGGCGCGGCGGGGGCGGCCGGGGTCGGACCACGTGTGGTGGTCCGTGAGCAGACGGATGTTGCCCGCGCTCCAGTCGACCTTGGTGGACGGCTCGTCGGCGTGCAGCGTCTTGGGCAGCACGCCGTGGCGCAGGGCCATGACGACCTTGATGATGCCGGCCACACCGGCGGCGGCCTGGGTGTGCCCGATGTTGGACTTGACCGAGCCGAGCCAGAGCGGATTCTCCTCGGCGCGGTCCTGGCCGTAGGTGGCGAGGAGCGCCTGTGCCTCGATCGGGTCGCCGAGGGTGGTGCCGGTGCCGTGCGCCTCGACCAGGTCCACGTCGGCGGGCGTGAGCTGGGCCCCGGCGAGGGCGGCGCGGATGACGCGCTGCTGGGAGGGGCCGTTGGGTGCGGTCAGGCCGTTGGAGGCGCCGTCCTGGTTGACGGCCGAGCCACGGACCACGGCCAGGACCTCGTGTCCGTTGCGGCGGGCGTCCGAGAGCCGCTCCAGGAGCAGCATGCCCGCGCCCTCGCCCCAGCCGGTGCCGTCGGCGCCGTCCGCGAAGGACTTGCACCGGCCGTCCAGGGCCAGACCCCGCTGACGGCTGAAGGCGACGAACGAACCAGGCGTCGACATCACCGTCGCGCCGCCCGCCAGGGCGAGCGTGCATTCCTTGGCGCGCAGCGCCTGGACGGCCAGGTGGACCGCGACCAGGGCCGAGGAGCACGCGGTGTCGATGGTGACCGCGGGCCCCTCGATGCCCAGGGTGTAGGAGATGCGGCCGGAGATCACCGCGGCGAGGGCGCCGGTGCCGAGCGCCGCCTCGGTGTCCTGCGGCATCTTCGCCAACAGGTCCCGGTAGTCCTGTCCGTTGGTGCCCGCGAACACCCCGACCCGGCTGCCGTGCACCGAGTCCGGGGCGATCCTGGCCCGTTCGAGTGCCTCCCACGACACTTCCAGGAGGAGCCGCTGCTGCGGGTCCATCGCGACCGCCTCGCGCGGGCTGATGCCGAAGAAGTCCGGCTCGAAGTCGCCCGCGTCGTGCAGGAACCCGCCCCGCTTCACATAGGTCTTGCCCGTGGCGTCGGGGTCGGGGTCGTACAGCGAGTCGATGTCCCAGCCGCGGTCGTCCGGGAAGTCACCGATGGCGTCGGTGCCGTCGTGGACGAGCCGCCAGAACTCCTCGGGCGTGCTGACCCCGCCGGGGAAGCGGCAGCTCATCCCGACGATCGCGATGGGTTCCTGGTCCTGGGTCTCCACCTCGCGCAGCCGCCTGCGGGTCTGGTGCAGGTCGGCGGAGACCCGCTTGAGGTAGGAGAGGAGCTTTTCGTCGTTGGTCATCGCGTGTCGCCACTTCTGTGCGAAAAGGTCAGCTGCCAGTAGGCGGGTAGGTCGTGGGAGGCGGAGTTCACGCCGAGCCGAGTTCGTTGTCGATGAACGCGAAGACGTCGTCGGCCGAGGCCTGGGCCAGGCGGCCCTCGACCGCCTCGCCGTCCCCGGCGATGGTCTGGTTCAACTCGGTGAGCAGCGCCTGGACGCGGGCGGTGATGCGGCCCTGCTCGATGTCCTCGGCGGTGAGGCCGCCGAGGCGGGCCGCCACCCGCTCCAGTTCGGCGACGACCGAGTCCACCGAGGTGTCGGCGCCCGCGAGTTCGGTGCCCAGGTGCTTGGCGAGGGCCGCGGGCGTGGCGTAGTCGAAGATGAGCGTGGCCGGCAGCGGCACGCCCGCGGCGGTGCTGATCCGGTTGCGCAGATCGACCGAGGTGAGCGAGTCGAAGCCGAGGTCGCGGAAGGCGGTGGTCGGCTCGATCGCGCCTGCGCCGTCGTAGCCGAGGACGGTCGCGGCCTGCCCGCACACCAGGTCCTGCAGGGCGCGTTCGCGCTCGCCGCCGGTCAGGCCCGCGAGCTTCTGTGCGAAGTCGTCGGCGACGGCCGCCTCGCCGCCCGCGGCCGCGGTCCGCTGCGCCTGCGGCAGGGCGGACAGCAGGGCGCTCGCGCGGGTCGAGGTGAACGCGGGCAGGAACTTCGTCCAGTCCACGTCGGCGACGGTGACGGTGATGTCGCCGCCGTCCAGGGCCCGGCGCAGCGCGGTGACCGCACGGTCGGGGTCGAGGGCGGACATGCCCATGGCCCGGCTCGCCGCGCGCACCGTGCCGTGCGCGGCCATGCCGTCGCCTCCCCAGGGGCCCCAGGCCACGGAGGTGGCGGGCAGGCCCGTCGCGCGGCGGTGCTCGGCGAGGGCGTCCAAGTGGGCGTTGGCGGCGGCGTAGTTGGCCTGCCCCGCGCCGCCGACGGTGGCGGTCAGCGAGGAGAAGAGCACGAACGCCGACAGGTCCAGGTCGCGGGTGAGTTCGTGCAGGTGGTCGGCGGCGTCGGCCTTGGGGGCGAGGACGCCGGTGAACTGCTCGGGTGCCAGGCCGTCCAGGACACCGTCGTCCAGGACACCGGCCAGGTGCATGACGGCCGTCAGGGGGTGCTCGTCAGGGACCGTCGCAAGGAGCGCGGCCAGTGCCTCGCGGTCGGAGACGTCGCAGGCGGCGAGGGTGACCTTGGTGCCGGACCCGGCCAGCTCCTGCGTCAACTCGGCGGCGCCCGGCGCGTGTTCGCCGCGACGCGATGTCAGGAGCAGGTGGTCGGCGCCCTCGGCGGCGAGCCAGCGGGCGACGGCGGTGCCGACTCCGCCGGTGGCGCCGGTGACGAGCACGGTGCCGGTCGGCTTCCACGGTGCGCCCGCCTTGGGCGCCGCCTGCTCCAGGCGCCGTCCGTAGGCGCCGGACTCGCGGATGACGACCTGGTCCTCGCCGCCCGCGTCGGTGAGCAGTCCGGCCAGCCTGGCCGTGGTCTGCCCGCCGGGCTCTGCGGGCAGGTCGACGAGGCCGCCCCACCGGTCGGGGTGCTCCAGGGCGGCCACCCGGCCCAGGCCCCAGACCTGCGCCTGGGCGAACCCGGAGACGGTGGCGGCCGGTTCGTGGGCCATGGCATCGCGGGTGGCACACCACAGGGGCGCCGTGGCACCGGTGTCGCCGAGGGCCTGGACCAGGGCGGCGGTGGCGCTCAGCGGGGCGTCCTGGCTCAGCAGGGACAGCACTCCGTCGAGGTCGTGGCGCTCGGCGAGCAGCCCGGCGAGGGACGCACGGTCCGTGCGGTCCGCCGGGACCAGGAGGGTGTCGACGTCCAGGCCGTGGTCGCCGATTCCGGTCAGGACGGACGTGATCCACGGGTCGTCGGCGCGGGATGCGGGCACGACCGCGAGCCACCGGCCGCCGACCGGGACGGAGGGTCGGGCCAGCGGGTGCCACGTGGCGCGGTAGCGCAGGTCGTCGGCGGCGGCCGCCTCCTGCCGCTGCGCGTGCCAGGCGGCCAGGGCCGGGACGACGGCGCCCACGGACGACTGGTCGTCGAGGCCGAGGGTGGCGGCGACCGCGGCGACGTCCTGCTCGTGCACCAGGTCCCAGAACGGGTCGTCGGCGTCGCCGCCGCGGCCCGTCGCGGAGCGTTCGGCCTGGAGGATCGGGGCGTCCTCCCAGTGCCGGTCGCGCCGGAACGGGTAGGTGGGCAGGGTGACTTTGCGGCCCCCCTCGAAGAGCACGGCCCAGTCGGGGCCCGCGCCGGTGAGGTGGAGTCGGCACAAGGCGTCGGTGAGCGCCGCGTCCTCCTCGCGGTCGCGCCGCTGCGTGCCGATGACGTGCTCCACGACGTCCTGCGCCATGTTGCTGAGCACGGCGTCCGGGCCGACCTCCAGGAAGCGGGTGGCGCCCTCGGCGGCCAGGGTGGTGACGCCGTCGTGGAAGCGGACGGCCTCGCGGACATGACGTACCCAGTACGCGGGCGAGGTGAGGTCGTCGGCGAGCCGCCCGGTGACGTTGGAGACCACCGGCAGTTCGGGCGTGTGGAAGGTCAGGGTGTCCAGGACCGCGCGGAAGGGTTCGAGCATCGCGTCCATGCGGTGGGAGTGGAAGGCGTGCGAGACCTTGAGCCGGGTGGTCTTCTCGAACTGCGCGGCGATGGCGAGGACGGCCTCCTCGTCGCCGGAAATGACCACAGAACGCGGGCCGTTGACGGCCGCGATGTCGACGCCTTCGGTGAGCAGCGGAGCGACGTCGGCCTCGGCGGCGAGCAGCGAGACCATCGCGCCGCCGGCCGGCAGGTCCTGCATCAGGCGGCCACGCGCGGCGACCAGGGTGACGGCGTCGTCGAGCGAGAGGACGCCCGCGACGTGCGCGGCGACGACCTCGCCGATCGAGTGCCCGGCGAGCAGGTCGGGGCGGACGTCCCAGTGCTCCAGGAGCCGGTAGAGCGCGGTCTCGAAGGTGAAGAGCGCGGCCTGGGTGTAGACCGTCCTGTTCAGGAGCTCGGCGCCCTGCCCGTCCGCGAGTTCGGCGCCCTCGGCGAACATCACCTCGCGCAGCGGGCGGTCCAGGTGCGCGTCGAAGGCGGCGCAGACCTCGTCGAACGCCGCGGCGAACGCCGGGAACGCGGCGTACAGCGTGCGGCCCATGCCGGTGCGCTGCGAACCCTGCCCGGAGAACAGCACCGCGAGGCGGCCCGGTTCGGGTGCTGCCACGGGCGTCTCGCGGCCCTCGGCGACGGCGCGCAGTGCGTCGAGCAGCTCGGCGCGGTCGCGGCCGGTGACGGCGACGCGGTGCGTGAACAGCGAACGGGTGGTGGCCAGGGAGAAGCCCACGTCGTACGCGTCGAGGTCACCGGCGACGGACAGCAGCCGGTCGGCCTGCTGACGCACGGCGTCGGCGCTCTTGGCCGACAACAGCCAGGGCAGCACGGGGAGTTCGGCCCGTGCCGGGAGCTCGTCGGGGGCCTCGACCTGCGGGGCCTGCTCCAGGATGGTGTGCGCGTTGGTGCCGGAGATGCCGAACGAGGAGACGCCGGCGCGGCGCGGGCGCCCCTCGGTGTCCCAGGGCCGGGCTTCGTTGAGCAGCTTCACGTCACCCGCGGTCCAGTCGACGGCGGTGGTGGGCCGCTCGGCGTGCAGCGTCTTGGGCAGCACGCCGTGGCGCATGGCCATGACCATCTTGATGATGGCGCCGACACCTGCGGCGGCCTGCGGGTGGCCCATGTTGGACTTGATGGAGCCCAGCCACATCGGCCGGCCCTCCGGGCGCTCCTGCCCGTAGGCGGCGATGACGGACTGGGCCTCGATGGGGTCGCCGAGGGTGGTGCCGGTGCCGTGCGCCTCGACCACGTCGATCTGGTGCGGGGCGAGCTGCGCGTCGGCGAGCGCCTGCCGGATGACCTTGATCTGCGCGGGGCCGCTGGGCGCGGTCATGCCGTTGGACGCGCCGTCCTGGTTGACGGCGCTGCCGCGGATGACGGCGAGGACCTCATGGCCGTTGCGTACGGCGTCGGAGAGCCGCTCCACGAGGAGCATCCCTGCGCCCTCGGCCCAGGCGGCGCCGGCCGCGTCCTCGGAGAAGGAGTGGCAGCGGCCGTCGGGCGACAGCGCCCGGCGCTCGCTGAACTCGATGAACATCTCGGGGCTCGCCATGACCGCGGCGCCCCCGGCCAGGGCCAGGGAGCACTCCCCCTTGCGCAGCGCCTGGATCGCGGAGTGCAGCGCCACCAGGGAGGAGGAGCACGCGGTGTCCATGGTGACCGCGGGGCCTTCGAGGCCGAGGGTGTAGGCGATCCGGCCGGAGACGATGCTGCCGGAAATGGTGCCGCCGATGTAGTCGTGGTGCATCAGGCCGACGAACACACCGGTCGGGGTGCCCTTGACCTGCTGGGGGTCGATACCGGCCCGCTCGAAGGCCTCCCAGGTGGTCTCCAGGAGCATCCGCTGCTGCGGGTCGGTGCCGGGCGCGTCCTTGGGGCTGATGCCGAAGAAGGCGGGGTCGCACTCGGCGGCGTCGTGCAGGAACCCTCCGTGGCGGACGTAGGACTTGCCCGGGGCGCCCGGCTCGGGGTCGTAGATGGCCTCGACGTCCCAGCCCCGGTCCACGGGGAACTCGGTGACGACGTCGACGCCTTCGTCGACGATGGTCCACAGGTCCTCGGGGGTGCGCACACCGCCGGGATAGCGGCAGCCCATGCCGATGATGGCGATGGGCTCCTTGCCCTGGTCCTCGAGGTCCCGCACCCGACGGCGGCTGCGCTCCAGCTCCGTCGTGGCCCGCTTGAGATAGTCGCGCAGCTTGTCGACGGTGGCGGACTCTTCCATTACAGGGCTCCCATTTCGTTGTCGATCCTCGCGAAGAGTTCCTCGTCGGTGGAGGCTGCGAAGTCCTCCGGATACTCCGCCGACACCGCGGCATCGCGTCCGTGCGTGTCCTGCCAGGTCCGCAGCAGCGCTTCGAGCCGTGCGGTGACCCGGGCGTGGCTGCCGTCCTGGTCGGGCAGCGCGGTCAACGCGGCCTCCAGACGGTCCACTTCGGTCAGTGCGGCCCGGGTCTGATCGGCAGGTCCCGGGACGAGTGCCGCCTTGAGGTGGGCGGCCAGGGTCTGGGGCGACGGCTGGTCGAAGACCAGGGTCGCCGGGAGGGCGAGACCGGTCGCGGCGCCCAGGAGGTTGCGCAGTTCGACGGCGGCGAGCGAGTCGAAGCCCATCTCCTGGAAGGCGCGGGCGGGCTCCACGGACTCCGGCGACGCGTGCCCGAGCACCGCGGCGACATGGCTGCGGACCAGTTCGAGCAGCGCGCGGTCCCGCTCGGTGTCCGGCAGCGGTGCGAGGCGCTCGCGCCAGGCGGTGGTGCCGGTGCCTGCGGCGGACTGAACCGCCGTACGCCGTGCGGGCCGTACCAGGCCGCGCAGCGGCGCGGGCACGCCGTCGGCCCTGGCCCGGACCGCCGCGCCGTCCAGGCGGGTGGCGACGACGACGGCGTCCTGGCCGCCGAGGCTCGCGTCGAAGAGTTCGAGGCCCTGGGCGGCGGTCAGCGCGGGCAGGCCGAGGCGGCGCATGCGCTCCAGGTCGGCGTCGTCCATCTGCTCGGCCAGGCCGCCCGCCTGTGACCACAGTCCGTACGCCACGGACACCGCGGGCAGTCCGGCGGCGCGCCGGTGTGCGGCGAGGCCGTCGAGGAAGGTGTTGGCGGCGGCGTAGTTGGCCTGCCCCGCGCCCGCGAGCAGGCCCGCGGTCGAGGAGAACAGCACGAACGCCGACAACGGCCGGTCCTTGGTGAGTTCGTGGAGGTGGAACGCGGCGTCGACCTTCGGGCGGAGGACCCGTTCGACCTCGTCGGGGCCGAGTGAGGCGAGCATGCCGTTGTGGACGACGCCCGCCGCGTGGACCACCCCGCGCACGTCGTGCGCGCCGAGCAGGGCGGCGAGCGCCTCGCGGTCGGCGGTGTCGCAGCCTGCGATCGTCACATCGGCGCCGAGCGCGGTCAGTTCCTCCCGCAGGTCGGCCGCTCCGGGGGCGTCCTCGCCGCGCCTGCTGACCAGGAGCAGCTTCCGTACGCCGTGCCCGGTGACCAGCCGACGGGCGATCAGGGCGCCGAGGCCGCCGGTGCCGCCGGTGATCAGGACGGCGCCGTCCGGATCCCAGTCGACGGGTCCGCCCGGTTTGGCGCGGGCCAGGCGCGGCACGCGTACCTGGCCGTCCCGTACGGCGACTTCCGGTTCGTCGGAGTCGAGTGCGGCGGCGACGGCGGCGTCCGGTGCGGCGCTGCCGTCGCTGTCGACGAGCAGAAAGCGGCCCGGGTTCTCGGCCGCCGCGGCCCGCACCAGGCCGGACAGCGCGGTGTGCGCGAGGTCGTCGGCGCGGATGAGCACTGCGAGCCTGCTGCCCGCGAGCCGTGCGTCGTCAAGCAGGGCGCGCAGGGTGTCGAGGGTGGTGTTGACGCGTTCGCGTACGAGGGCGGGCAGATCGGCGCCGTCGGGTGTGGGCGGCACGGGCAGGAGCACCACGTCGGGGGCCGGGCCCGCGTCGGCCAGGGCCGCCAGGTCGGGGTGGGCCTGTGCGGTGGAGCCGTGCTCCACCGTGCCGAGCAGCGACAGGGCGGGCGTCGTCGCGGGCGCCGGTACCGCAAGCGGTACGAGGTCGACGCGGAACAGCGACTCGTCCGCCTCACCGGCCAGTTGGTCGGCCGAGACGGGGCGGGCGACGAGGGTGCGCACCGAGGCGACGGGGGCGCCGGTGGCATCGGCGAGGGCCAGCGTGACGGACTCGGGCCCTGACGTGGTCAGGTGCAGGCGCAGCGCGGAGGCCCCTGGGGCGTGCAGGGTGACGCCGCCCCAGGTGAACGGCAGCACGGCCTGGCCGCCCGCCAGTTCGAGCAGGTTGACGTGGAGCACCGCGTCGAGCAGCGCGGGGTGGACGCCGAACGCGTCGGCGGTGGAGCGGGCGCTGTCGGGCAGCACGGCCTCGGCGAACAGGTCGTCGCCCCTGCGCCACATGGCGCGCAGGCCTTGGAAGACCTCGCCGTAGCCGTAGCCGGTACGGGCCAGGTCCGGGTACAGGCCGTCGAGATCGACGGGTTCGGCGTCGCGCGGCGGCCAGGCGGAAAGGTCGCGGAAGGCCGCGTCGTCGGCGCCGGATCCGGTGCCGGTTCCGGCGGAGGTCAGCACGCCGTCGGCGTTGCGGGTCCATGCCGCATCCGTGGCGTCGGTACGCCGGGACCAGATGGTCAGTCGCCGCCGTCCCGCCTCGTCGGGGCCGACGGCCACCTGCACGGCCATGGCGCCCTGTTCGGGCAGCACCAGCGGTGCGTGCAGGGTGAGTTCGTCGACGGTGTCGCATCCGGTGCGTTCCGCGGCCTGGAGCGCCATCTCGACGAACGCGGTGCCGGGCAGCAGCACGGTGCCGTGCACGGCGTGGTGGGCCAGCCAGGGCTGCGCGGAGACCGAGAGGCGGCCGGTGAGCAGGGCGCCGCCGGTGTCGGGCAGATCCGTCATGGTGGTCAGGAGCGGGTGTCCGGTCGGGGTCTGGCCGAGCCCGCCCGCGTCGGCGGCGCCCGAGGCGCTGGCCTCGAGCCAGAGCCGGTCCCGCTGGAAGGCGTACGTGGGCAGGTCGGTGCGCGAGGCTCCGTACGCGGCGAAGAACGTGGCCCACTCGACGACTTGACCGGCGGCGTGCAGCCGGGCGAGGGCTGCGACCAGGTCGTGCGCCTCGTCGCCGTCGCGGCGCAGGGCGGCGACGGCGAGGGTGTCCTCGCCCACGCTGTCCTGGGCCATGGCGGTGAGCGTCGCGTCGGGGCCCACCTCGAGGAGGAGACGTACGCCCAGGTCGTGCAGGGTCCGCACGGCGGGCGCGAACCGCACGGGCCTGCGGACGTGGTCCACCCAGTAGCCGGGCGTGGTGATCTTCGCGGGGTCGGCCACGGCGCCGGTGAGCGTGGACACGATCGGTATCCGGGGCTCCTGGTAGGCGCAGCGGGCCGCGGCCTTCGCGAAGTCGGCGAGCATCGGCTCCATGAGTGGGGAGTGGAAGGCGTGCGAGACCTTCAGCCGCTTGCTCTTGTCGAAGCGGGCGGCGAGCGCGTCGACCGCCGCCGCCTCGCCGGAGACGACCACCGACGCGGGGCCGTTGACGGCGGCGAGGCCGACCCGGTCGTCGAGGTGGGGCGTGACGTCGTCCTCGGTGGCGCGGATCGCGGCCATCGCGCCGCCCTCGGGCAGCGCGGCCATGAGGCGGCCACGGGCGAGCACCAGGGCGGCGGCGTCCGCCAGCGACAGGACGCCGGAGACGTGGGCGGCGGCCAGTTCGCCGACCGAGTGTCCCGCGAGGTAGTCCGGGCGCAGGCCGTAGGACTCCAGGAGCCGGTACAGCGCCACCTCGGTGGCGAAGATCGCGACCTGCGCGTAGTCGGTGCGCGTCAGCAACTCGGCGTCCCGCTCGACCACTTCGGCGAGCGGACGCTCCAGTTCCGGGTCGACGAGCGCGCAGACGGCGTCGAACGCCTCGGCGTATACGGGAAAGGCCCGGTACAGCGTGCGGCCCATGCCCGGGCGCTGTGCGCCCTGGCCGGTGAAGAGGAACGCGGTCCTGCCCCCGACGGGCTTGACCACGCCCGCCGATCGGAGCCCGGCCAGCAGGTCCCCGGTGTCGTGGCCGACCGCGACGGCGCGGTGCTCGAAGTGGGAGCGGGTGGTCGCCAGGGACAGGCCGATGTCCGCCGCACGCGCGTCCGGACGTGCGGCGAGCCAGTCGCGCAGGCGCGCGATCTGGTCGGCGAGGGCCTGCGGGGTGCGTCCCGTGACGATCCACGGGACGGGGGCGGCGGCCGGGTCCGACGGGGCGGTGCCCTCCGCGGGGCGGGGGTCCTGGGTGGCGGCGGCGGGGGCCTGTTCGAGCACGACGTGCGCGTTGGTGCCGCTGATGCCGAAGGAGGAGACGGCGGCCCGGCGGGCCCGCCCGGTCTCGGGCCACGGGCGGCGCTCGACGGCCAGCTCGACCGCTCCGGCGCTCCAGTCGACCTCGGCGGTCGGCTCGTCGACGTGCAGGGTGGGCGGAACCTCGCCGTGCCGCATGGCCATCACCATCTTGATGACGCCCGCGACACCGGCGGCGGCCTGGGTGTGGCCCAGGTTGGACTTGACGGAGCCGAGCAGCAGGGGCCGGCCGGCGGGGCGCTCGCGCCCGTAGGTGGCGAGCAGCGCCTGCGCCTCGATCGGGTCGCCGAGGGAGGTGCCGGTCCCGTGCGCCTCGACGGCGTCGACGTCTGCGGCGGTCAGTCCCGCCCCGGCCAGCGCGGCACGGATCACGCGCTGCTGCGAGGGACCGTTGGGCGCGGTCAACCGGCTGCTGGCGCCATCGGAGTTGACGGCGCTGCCGCGGATCACGGCGAGCACGGGGTGGCCGTTGCGCTGGGCGTCGGCGAGCCGCTCCACGAGGAGCATGCCCGCGCCCTCGCCCCAGCCTGTGCCGTCGGCACAGGCCGCGAACGCCTTGCAGCGGCCGTCCGGCGACAGGCCGCGCTGCCTGCTGAAGTCGACGAACGTCTCCGGAGTCGACATGACGGTCACGCCGCCGGCCAGGGCGAGCGTGCACTCCCCCGCCTGCAGCGCGCGCACCGCCCAGTGCAGTGACACCAGCGAGGAGGAGCAGGCGGTGTCGACGGTGACGACCGGGCCTTCGAGGCCGAAGGTGTAGGCGACGCGGCCGGACGCGATGCTCGCGGCACTGCCGTTGGCGAGGTAGCCGTCGAGGTCGTCGGGCGCGGACGCCAGACGCGTGGCGTAGTCGTTGTACATGACGCCCGCGAAGACACCGGTGCGGCTGCCGCGCAGGGCGGACGGGACGATGCCCGCGCGCTCGAAGGCCTCGAAGGAGGTCTCCAGGAGCAGCCGTTGCTGCGGATCCATCGCCAGGGCCTCGCGCGGACTGATGCCGAAGAAGTCCGGGTCGAAGTCGGCGGCGTCGTGCAGGAAGCCGCCGGTGCGCGCATAGGTCTTGCCGGGTCGCGCGGGGTCGGGGTCGTACAGGGACTCCACGTCCCAGCCGCGGTCCGCGGGGAAGTCCGACACCGCGTCGGTCCCCGCGGCCACCAGGTTCCACAGGTCATCGGGCGTCCGGACACCACCGGGGTATCGGCACCCGATGCCGATGATCGCGACCGGACCGTGTGCGCGTTGCTCGTTCTCGCGCAACCGCCGCCGCGCCTCACGCAGGTCCGCCGTCGTCCGCCTGAGGTAGTCGAGCAGTTGATCCTCGTTGTTCACCAGCACGCCATCCGATCGAAATCGAAAGAAGGCTTCAGAAATGCGGAGGGACTCACTCCGAGTCCTCGATCCGCTTCCCCTTCCGTTCTCGGAGGCTAAGGAGGCGGCGAAGGCGCCCGACACCCCTAGCACCCCCAGCACCCCGCCGATTGCCCGTTCGGTCACGGAAAAGTGCCTATCCGTACACCGCCGCTCCCCGACTCCAACATTCCACACGGCTTCGAAACGGATCCCGGACCTACGAAGTCGCACGTGAACGCGCAAGTACACCGAACCCGGTGGCAGTTGAAGTTGACAACGTTGGCGGAGGGCAGTTAGCGTCCGATATCGGACTACTGGATCGAATGTGTCGCCGCAAAGTGGCTCACCACCACAGGAAATACGGCCGACTCCACCGGTTCACATGCCCGTAAAAGCAGCGATAAATCTTCCGCGACCCACGCGTAACGACGTGAAAAGCAAAGGGAACATGATGCATGGTTTCCTCGCGATGAACGTCGACCCAACGTGACTGAGGGGACCCAGGCGTGCGAGGAACGTCCACAGTGCCATCGACCCGGTCGGCGGGAACGCGCGGGCGACCGCGCACCCTCGCGTGTCGACGCCCGCCCGGCCCGCCCGTCCAGGGCTAGCGCCCCCTCGGCCCCTCCCCCCACCTTCGCCGGTGCACCATCTGTGGCCCGCCACCTTCCGCGCCCCGCCGGGAGCCCAGATCAGGGGCCGGACACCCGCTGAGCCCGAGTCCGCGACCGCTCGACCCATCCCCCGCGAACTCGACGGCCAGCGCATCAACCCCTCGATGACCAGCCCTGTCCGCTCACAGGCGCCTGGAGTCGGGGCGCGGCACAACGGGGACCACCGATCACAGGGGGACGCACCATGCGCCTGTTCGACCGAGGCCGTGAACTGCAGCTGCTCAACGACGCACTCGCCGACAGCGTGAAGGGGTCCGGTAGGCTCGTAATCGTCACCGGGGGCCCCGGATCCGGCAAGAGCGATCTCGTCTACGAGTTCCTCAACTCCGTGGACGACCCTGGTATACGCGTGCTTTCCGCAACGGCTTTGGCGACGGACCAGGGCAGGCCGATGGCCGTGGTACGGCAATTGCTCGACAGCGGCAAGGTCCGCTGCCCCGCGGTGGAGCGGCTTCCACTGTTCCGCGGCGAAGGGGAAAAGAATTTCCAACAGAGTGAAAAAGAATGGCACATTGCGGTGGCCAGCGCGGTCGACGAAGCTACCGGCGCGTTACTTCAATCCGCCGAAGATGATCTTCCCTGGCTCATCGCCGTGGATGACGCCCACCTGATGGACGGCGAATCCCTGCAGATGCTTCTCAGCCTGCTGAGACGAATCCGCACCAGCCGAATACTCGTCGTCTGCGTAACCTCGGGTAACGACTCAGCTCAGGCCACCGCGCATACGGATCTCATGCGCCAGCCGCACCGTCGCCTGCGCCTGCCGCCCCTTTCGGAGCAGGGCGTCGCCGCCCTGCTCGCCGCCCAGGCGGGGCGGCTCCTTCCGTCGAAAATCAGCCGTGCCTATCACCGTGCGACCGCCGGGAATCCGATGCTGGTGCACGCGCTCATCGACGACAGCACCTGCGCGCAGACGGAAATCGGCCAGCCCTTCGCCAGCACCGCCTACCGCCGGGCCGTACTCCACTCCCTCACCCGAGGAGGGCCCCGGCACATCCGGGTGGCGCGGGCCCTGGCGGCACTGGGCGACAAGGCCTGCGCGACCCTCGTCGGAGCACTCACCGGAACCACGCCCGCCGCTGTGCAGGACGTGGTCGACGTACTCAACTCCACGGGGCTCCTCGACGGTTACGCGTTCCGGCAGCCGGCCGCCGCCGCGGCGGTCCTCGACGACACGGACCCCACCGAGCGCCGCGACCTGCACAGCGACGTCGCCGACCTGCTGTACCGGTGCGGCTCACCCGCCTCCGAGGTGGCCGGGCACCTGCTCCTGGCCGACCGGGTCGCCCACTCCTGGGGCAGGACGGTCCTGCGCACCGCCGCCGACGCGGCGCTGGCCGCGGACGACGTGACGCTCTGCAGCCGCTACCTCTGCCTGGTCCTGCGCGACTGCGACGACGAACGCGAGCGGCACGCCCTGTCGGCAGCGCTGGCCCGCGCGGAATGGCGGGTCAATCCGGCCGCCGCGGGAACCCATTTGGCGCCCCTGCGTGAGGCCGCGCTCAGCGACGCGCTCGACGCGCGCGACACGGCCACCGTCCTGCGGCACATGCTGTGGCAGGGCGACACCGAGCTGGCCGGCAAGGCCATCAGTGCCATGGTGCCCTCGCGTTCACGGGCCGGCACCCACGCCATCGCCGAAGTCGAGTTCATCCAGCAGTGGTTCTACGGCGCGGCGATCGCGGGGCGCGGCTCCGACCTCACCAGGGTCATCTCGCAGCAGCGCCGCCACATACCGTCCGACAACTCCACCGCACTGCGCGCCAAGATGGCCGTCCTCGTCGGCGGCGACGCCACCGACGAGTCCGTGTCGGCCGTGACCCAGGCGCTGCAGAGCCACCAACTCGACCATCTGAACCTGGAACTGGTCGCGATGGCCCTGCTCGCCATCGCGCACACCGACCGCACCGCCGACGCCACCAGAGCCTGCGACGAGCTGTTCGACTGCGCCGTCCGGCGCGGCGCACGGACCTGGCAGGCGGTGCTCGGCAGTGTCCGCGCGGAGCTCGCCCTGCTCCAGGGCGATGTGACCACGGCGGCGGAACGGGCCGTCGAGGCGCTCGACATGCTGCACGCCCAGAGCTGGGGGGTACTCGTCGGTCACCCCCTGTCGACGGCCATCTTCTCCTACACCGCGCTCGGACGGCACGACGCCGCCGAGGAGCTGCTCGAACGCGACTGCCCCGAGCCGATGTTCCGGACCGTCTTCGGCCTGCAGTACCTGCGGGCCCGCGGGCACCACTACCTGGCCACCGACCGGGCTTTCGCCGCCCTCGACAACTTCGAGACCTGCAACCGGCTGATGCGCGACGGCAACCCCAATCTGCAGAAGGGCATCCCCTGGCGGACCGACCTCGCCCAGGCCAACCTCCGCATCGGCAAGGTGCGGACGGCCAGGGAGTGGGCCCAGCAACAGCTGCGGCTGCCGGGCGGGCACAGCTCACGGGCCCGCGCCATGGCCCTGCGCGTGCTGGCGAGCGCCAGCAAACCGCACCAGCGCACCTCGCCGCTGCGCGAGGCGATCGACCTGCTCAAGTCGTGCGGCGACCGGCTCGAACTCTCCTTGGCCTACGCCGACCTGTCCGCCGCCCACTCCGAGCTCGGTGAGTTCGACCGGGCCCGCCTCGTGGCCCGTCAGGCCGCGCAGGAGGCCGAGGCGTGCCACATCGAGTCCCCGGTGGACCATCGCCTCCTCGCACCCGGTGCCTCCGTGGCTCCCGCGGCCGACGGCTCCGACGCCGTCCAGCCGCTCCTGAGCGACGCCGAGTACCGCGTGGCCGGACTCGCCGCGCTCGGCTACACCAACCGGGAGATCGGCAGCCGTATCCACGTCACCATCAGCACCGTCGAACAGCATCTGACGCGTGTGTACCGCAAGTTGAACGTGGCGAGCCGCGCCGACCTCCCCTCCAAGATGCTCGACCACCGCATCCCGACCCTGCCCGACCAGGACCACCCCAGCAGCTCGCCGGCGGTCTGACCGCCTCGCTCGTCGGCGCGACGGCCGCATCCCGTGGGACCGGGGTGCGGCCGTCGCGCTGGTCGGCGTCAGTTGAAGCCGCCGAGCTCGTCGTCGAGGATGCCGAACAGCTCGTCCGCGGATGCCGACGCCAGCTCGGGCCCTTCGGCCTCGCCACGCCGCGGCACCTCCCACTCCCCCGCGCCGTCCCACTTCGCGCTCATGGCCCGCAGCCGCGCGGCCACCCGGGCACGCCGCTCCTCGTCGACCGCCGCCGACTCCAGTGCGGCCTCCAGGAGTTCCTCAAGACGCATCACCTCCGCCTCGGCGTCCACGGAGTCCTCCGCGGTGTCACCGCCCAGCTCCTCGAAGAGGTGGTCCGCCAGGGCTTCCGGCGTGGGGTGGTCGAAGGTGATCGTGGTGGACAGCCGCAGCCCGGTCTCCGCACTGATGCGGTTGCGCAGCTCCAGCGCGGACAAGGAGTCCACGCCGAGGTCGCCCAGGGCCCGTCCGGGTTCGATGACGGCGGCACCGCTGTGACCGAGGACGTCGGCGACGTGGCCGCACACCATCTCCGTCAACAGCCGCCTGCTGTCAATGGCGTTGAGCCCTTCGAGGCGCCGCGGCAGCCCCTCGGTGGCCGACGGCGCGGCCTGCGCGGTGCGCCGTGCCGGAGCCGGGGCCAGGCCCTTGATCATGCGCGGGGCGTCCTCGGTGACCTGGACCCGGACCGGAAGCAGCAGGGCACTCTCGGCGCGCAGGGCGCGGTCGAACAGCTCCAGTGCCCGGTCCGCGGGCAGCGGCAGGATGCCGTCGCGGGCCAGTCGGCGCGTCTCGTTCTCGCCGAGCCCGGCCGCCATGCCCGCGCCGGTGTCCCACAGGCCCCAGGCCAGGGAGACCGCGGGCAGTCCCGCGGCGCGCCGCCGGGCGGCGAGCGCGTCGAGGAACGCGTTGCCCGCCGCGTAGTTGGCCTGTCCCGCCGCGCCGAGGGTGCCTGCCGCGGACGAGAAGAGCACGAATGCCGCCAGGTTCAGATCGGCGGTGAGTTCGTGCAGGTTCCAGGCGGCGTCGGTCTTGGGCCGCAGCACCGCGTCGAGCCGGTCCGGGGTGAGATCGGTGAGCAGTCCGTCGTCCAGGACTCCGGCGGCGTGCACCACGGCCGTCAGGGGATGCTCGACCGGCACGGACTCCAGGAGCCGGGCCAGGGCGCCTCGGTCCGTGGCGTCGCAGGCCGCGAGGGTCACGGTCGCGCCGAGCCCCGCCAGGTCCTCGAAGCCGTCGGCCGTGTCGGCGCCGCGGCTGGTCAGGAGCAGGTGGCGTACGCCGTGCCGAGTGACGAGGTGCCGGGCGAGCAGACGGCCCAGGCTGCCCGTGCCACCGGTGATCAGCACCGTGCCCTCGGGGTCGAGGCCGAAGCCGGATGCGCCGGTGACCGCCTCGTCCGGCTTCGCCACGTACTCGGCGAGGCGCGGCACGTACACCGTGCCCGCCCGCAGGGCGAGTTCGGGCTCGCCGACGGCCACGGCGGCCGGCAGGACGGCGTGGGACGCGGGGTCGTCGTCGATGTCGACGAGGACCAGGCGGCCCGGATGCTCGACGGCCGCGGCACGCACCAGGCCGGAAACGACGGCCTGCGCCGGATCGGGCGCGCCCGCCAGGGCGGCGGCGGACCGGGTGAGGACCACGAGGGGGCCGGAGCCCGCGTCGGTGCCGGTGTCGGCGAAGTGCTCCTTGAGCGCGGTGAGCGCCTCCGACGCCGTCTCCCTGGCGAGGACCGGCAGCGGCGCCCCGGTGTCCGTACGCGGGCGGACGGTGAGGGTTCGCGGCGCGTTCGCGGCGCTGCCGTCGGCCATCGGCAGCGGTGTCCAGCGCACCTCGAAGAGGTCACCGGGTCCGCCGGTCGCGGATGCCGCCGCGTTCAGCTGCTCGGCCGTCACCTGGCGGACGCGCAGGGACTCCACCTCGGCGACGGGCGCGCCCGTGCCGTCGTACAGCCGCAGCGTCATGCGCTCGGTGCCGTGCGGGGTCAGGCGCAGCCGCACCGCGGTGGCACCGGCCGCGTGGAGGGTGACGCCGTCCCAGGAGAACGGCAGCGTCATGACGGTGGGGTCCTGGCCCGCGAGCAGGTCGATGGCGTGCAGCGCCGAGTCCAGGAGCGCCGGGTGCAGCCCGAACCCTTCGGCCGCGGCGGTGTCGGGCAGGGCCAGTTCGGCCCAGACCTCCTCGCCGAGCCGCCACGCGCCGCGCAAGCACTGGAACAACGGGCCGTAGGCATAGCCCTGTTCGGCGAGGTGGGCGTAGGTGCCGCTCACGTCGACGGGCGCGGCGCCGTTCGGCGGCCAGCTCTCCTGGCCGACCGGCTCGGCCCCGGTGCGCGCCGTGAGGACACCCCCGGCGTGCCGGTTCCAGTCGCTCTCCGCGCCTTCGGGGCGGGCGTGGACGGTCAGCTGCCGCCGCCCCTCGCCGTCGGGAGCACCGGCGATCACCTGGAGGTGGACGGCGCCGCTCTCGGGCAGCACCAGGGGCCGCTCGATGGTGAGTTCCTCGATGTGCGGGCACCCGACCCGGTCACCCGCCTGGACCGCGAGTTCGACGAAGGCGCTGCCCGGAAGCAGGACGACTCCGGCGACGGCGTGGTCGGCGAGCCAGGGGTGGGTGTCCAGGGAGAGGCGTCCGGTCAGGGCGACGGTGTCGTCATCGGCCAGGGATAGGACCGCTCCGAGCATCGGGTGCCCTGCCGGGGCCTGGCCGAGGCCGCCCGCGTCCGCGGGGGCGCCGGGCAGGTCGTCCAGCCACAGGCGCTGCCGCTGGAAGGCGTACGTCGGCAGGTCCGTCCTGCGGGCGCCGGTCCCGGCGAAGACCTGCTGCCAGTCGACGGTCAGGCCGCGCATCCTGGCGGTGGCCAGGAGGGCTGCCAGGGCGGCGTCCTCGTCGCGGTCCCTGCGCAGGGCGGGCACGAGCAGCGACCTCTCGGGGTCCGCGAGCGCGTGGACGCCCAGGGCGGCGAGCACCGCGTCGGGGCCGATCTCGACGAACGTGCGCACGCCTGCGGACTCCAGGGTCCGCACACCGTCGCCGAAGCGCACGGCCTCGCGGGCGTGCCGGACCCAGTACGCGGGCGAGCACAGTTCGTCGTCGGTGGCCCGGGTGCCGGTGACGTTCGAGACGACGGGCACGGCGGGCGGGGCGAAGCGCAGTGCGCGTGCGGTCCGCTCGAACTCCGCGAGCATCGGGTCCATCAGGGGCGAGTGGAACGCGTGACTGACGCGCAGGCGCTTGGTCCTGCGGTCGGCGAAGGCGGCGGCGACCGCTCCGACGGCGGCCTCGGTGCCGGAGACGACGACGGCGCGCGGGCCGTTGACGGCGGCGACGGAAACGTCCGGGCCCAGGTGCGGCCGTACCTCGTCCTCGGTGGCGTCGACGGCGAGCATCGCGCCCCCGGCGGGGAGTTCCCCCATGAGGCGGCCCCGCGCCGTGACGAGCCGGGCGGCGTCGGCCAGGTCGAGTACGCCGGCGACGTGCGCGGCCGTGATCTCGCCGATGGAGTGTCCTGCGAGGTGGTCGGGGCGCAGCCCGTAGGACTCCAGGAGCCGGTACAGCGCCGTCCCGACGGCGAACAGGGCGCTCTGCGTGTACAGGGTGTGGTCGAGCAGGGCCGCTTCTTCGCTGCCCGGCTCCGCCCACATGACCTCGCGCAGCGGACGGTCCAGGTGTGCGTCGAGCGCCTGGCAGACCTCGTCGAGAGCCTTCCGGAACGCGGGATGCGTGGCGTGCAGGCCACGGCCCATGCCGGGGCGTTGCGCGCCCTGCCCGGTGAAGAGGAACGCGACCTTGCCAGGGGTCTCACGGCCGCGTACGACGAGGTCGGCGGCCTTGTCCTCGGCCAACGCGGTGAGTCCGGTGAGGAGTTCGTCCCGGTCACGGGCGATCACCGCGCCCCGGTGGGCGAGGTCGGCGCGGCCGGTGGCGAGCGAGTGGGCGAGGTCGGCGAGCGGCCGGTCGGCGACGGACTTCAGCCGCTCGGCCTGGGCCGCGAGGGCCTCGGGGGTGGCCCCGGAGAGCAGGATGGGCAGCAGCGGCGCCGCGGTGTCCGCAGGCTCTGCGGACACGGGGGCCTCGGTGGGTGCCTGTTCGATGACGATGTGGGCGTTGGTGCCGCTGATCCCGAAGGAGGACACACCCGCACGCCGCGGACGGTCCGCGTCGGGCCACTCCCTCTCCTCCGTCAACAGCCGTACGGCGCCCGCCGACCAGTCCACCTTCGTCGACGGCTCGTCCACATGCAGGGTGCGCGGCAGTACGCCCTCACGCATCGCCATGACCATCTTCATGACGCCCGCGACACCGGCCGCGGCCTGGGTGTGGCCGATGTTCGACTTGATCGAGCCGAGCCACAACGGCGCGTCCTCGGAACGGCCCTGGCCGTAGGTGTTCAACAGAGCCTGCGCCTCGATCGGGTCACCCAGCGTGGTACCCGTACCGTGCGCCTCCACCACGTCCACATCGGCCGCCGACAGGTGTGCGGCCGCCAGGGCCTGCCCGATCACCCGCTCCTGGGAGGGGCCGTTGGGCGCGGTCAGGCCGTTGGACGCACCGTCCTGGTTCACCGCCGAGCCGCGTACGACCGCGAGCACCTCGTGGCCGTTGCGCCGCGCATCCGACAACCGCTCGAGGACGAGGACACCGACGCCCTCGGACAGGGCCGTTCCGTCGGCGCCCTCGGCGAAGGCCTTGGCGCGGCCGTCGGCCGCGAGGTTGCGCTGCCTGCTGAAGTCCACGAACGTGTCGGCCGTCGACATCACGGACACACCACCGGCCAGGGCCAGCGTGCACTCGCCCTGCCGCAGCGACTGCGCCGCCAGGTGCAGCGCGACCAGCGACGAGGAGCAGGCGGTGTCGACGGAGAGCGTCGGTCCTTCCAGGCCGAGCGTGTAGGCGACACGGCCGGAGGCGACGCTGCCGAGGCTGCCGTTGCCCAGGTAGTCGCGGACGGGCTCCGGGGCGTTCTTGAGGCGGCTCCCGTAGTCGTAGTACATGACGCCGGTGAAGACACCCGTGCGGCTGCCGCGTACCGCGTGCGGGTCGATCCCGGCCCGCTCCAGCGCCTCCCAGGACGCCTCCAGGAGCAGCCGTTGCTGCGGGTCCATGGCCAGGGCCTCGCGCGGGCCGATGCCGAAGAAGTCGCTGTCGAAGTCGGCGGCGTCGTAGAGGAATCCGCCCTCGCGGGTGTAGGTGTGACCGGCCTTGCCGGGCTCGGGGTCGTACAGGTCCGCCAGGTCCCAGCCGCGGTCGGCGGGGAACTCGGCGATGCCGTCCCGGCCTTCGGCGAGCAGCCGCCACAGGTCCTCGGGGGTGGTGACGCCGCCGGGGTAGCGGCAGGCCATGGCGACGATGGCAACCGGCTCGTCCTGGGCCAGGACGGCGGCGTCGGCCGCGGGGGCCTGCGGGGCGTCGGGGCCGACGAGTTCCCGCTTCAGATGGCCGACCAGCGCGTTGGCGTCGGGGTAGTCGAAGACCAGGGTGGCGGGCAGGCGCAGGCCGACGGCGTTGCCGAGCCGGTTGCGCAGCTCGACGGCGGTCAGGGAGTCGAAGCCCGCCTCGCGGAAGGCGCGGCGCGGGTCGAGCACCATGTCGGCGCCGTGCCCGAGCACCGCGGCGACATGGGTGCGGACCAGCTCCAGGAGTTCCGCGTCGCGTTCGGCGGGGGTGAGGGCGGCGAGCCGGTCGGCGAACGAGGCGGTTTCGGTGCGGGCCGCCGCCGCACGCCGGGCGGGGGCGGGCACCAGGCCGCGCAGCAGGGGCGGTACGTCGCCCGCGCGGCGCAGTGCGGGCAGGTCGAGGCCGACCGGCAGCAGCAGCGGATCCCCTGCGCCGAGTGCGGCGTCCAGCAGCTGCAGGCCGTCCTCGGTGGGGATCGGGCGGACTCCCGCGCGGGCCATGCGCTCGACGTCGGCGTCGGCGAGGTGGGCGGTAAGCCCGGTGCGCTGTTCCCAGAAGCCCCAGGCCAGGGAGAGCGCGGGCAGTCCGAGTCCGGCGCGGTGCCGGGCCAGGCCGTCGAGGAAGGCGTTGGCGGCGGCGTAGCCGGACTGGCCCGCGCCGTCGAGGGTGCCCGCGGCCGAGGAGAACAGCACGAACGCCGAAAGACCGAGGTCCTTGGTGAGTTCGTGCAGGTGCCAGGCCGCGTCGACCTTGGGCCGCAGGACCGCGTCGATGCGGTCCGCGGTGAGGCTGGTGACCAGGCCGTCGTCGAGGACGCCGGCCATGTGGACGACGCCGGTCAGCGGATGCCTGTCGGGCAACCCGGCCATCAGGGCCGCGAGTTGCCCGCGGTCGGCGGCGTCGCAGCGGACGACGGTGACGTCCGCGTCGAGGTCGGAGAAGTCCTCGTCGGCGGTTCCGCCGCGGCTCGCCAGGACCACGTGGCGTACGCCGTGCTCGGTGACCAGGTGACGGGCGACCAGGCGGCCGAGCACGCCGGTGCCACCGGTGATCAGTACGGTGCCGTCGGCGGGGAAGGCGGTTGCCGGTCCCCTCGGGACACCGCGGTCCAGCCTCGGCACGTGCACGGTGCCCTCGCGCAGGGCGAGTTGGGGCTCGCCACTGGCCGCCGCGGCGGCCACGGCGGCCGCGGCCGGGGCGGCGGTGTCGACGAGGACGAAGCGGTCGGGGTGCTCGGCCTGCGCGGCACGCACCAGACCCCACACGGCGGCACCGGGCAGATCGCGGACGCCCTCGTCGGCGACGGCCACGGCCCCGTCGGTGAGCACCAGGAGCCGGGCGGCCGCCGTTCGGTCGTCGGCCAGCCAGGCCCGGATCGCGTCGAGCGTGCGGCCGACCGCGTCCCGGGTGCCGCCGATGGGCTCGGCATCGCCGGTGACGGGCAGCACCACCCAGTCGGGCACGCCGTCCAGGGCGGCGAGGCCCTCCGCGCCCAGCACTGTGAAGGCGGCGTCGGGCCGCTCGGCCACGGGCAGCGCGGGCCACGCCAGGCGGTACAGGTCGTCCGCGCGGCCCTGTGCCGCGAGGGTCTCGGGGTCGACGGGCCGGGAGACCAGACCGTCGACGGCGGCGACGGGAGCGCCGGTCGGGTCGGCGAGCTGCAGGCTCAGGGTGTCGCTGCCCCGGAGGCGTACGCGCAGGGCGGTGGCCCCGGACGCGTACAGCGAGACGCCGGTCCAGGAGAAGGGCAGCCGGGCCCCCTCCTCGGTGTCCGCCGCCTCCCGGGCGCCGAGCCCGTCGGCGTGCAGGGCCGCGTCGAAGAGGGCGGGGTGCAGGGCGAACCGGTCGGCGTCGACGGGCAGTTCGACCTCGGCGAACGTCTCGTCCCCCCTGCGCCAGGCGGCGCGCAGGCACTGGAAGGCGGGCCCGTACGCGTAGCCGATGGCGGCGAGGCGCTCGTAGGCGTCGTCCACCGGCAGGGGCGTGGCGTCGGCGGGCGGCCAGGCGGCGAGGTCGAATCCGGCCGGCGCGCTCTGCGGTGCGAGGAGGCCGGAGGCATGCAGGGTCCAGGCATCGCCCTCCGCGCCCTCGGGGCGGGAGTGGACGGTCAGCGCGCGGTGGCCGCTCCCGTCGGTGGCGGCGACGTGCAGTTGGAGCTGTACCGCCCCTTGTTCCGGCAGCACCAGCGGCGCCTGCAAGGTGAGTTCGGCGACGTGTCCGCAGCCGATGTCGTGGCCCGCGCCCAGCGCGAGCTCCACGAACGCGGTGCCGGGCAGCAGGACCGTGCCGCCCACCGCGTGGTCGGCCAGCCATGGCGCGGTGGCGGCGGTGAGCCTGCCGGTGAACAGCGTGCCGCCCCCGGCGACCGGGACGGCCGCGCCGAGCAGCGGATGGCCGGTGGCCGAGAGCCCCGCGGCGGTGACGTCTCCGGTGGCCGGGGAGCGGCCGAGCCAGAACCGCTCGCGCTGGAACGGGTAGGTGGGCAGTTCCGCGGCGCGCACCGGCGTCTCGGCGAACACCGGGGACCAGTCGACCGGCACCCCGGCCACGAACGCCTCGCCCAAGGAGGCCAGGACGCGGTCCGGGCCGCCGTCGTCACGGCGCAGCGAGCCGAGCCCGGTGATGTCGGCGCCCGCGGCGTCGGCGGTCTCCTCGATGCTGTGCAGGAGCACCGGGTGCGGGCTGCATTCGACGAAGACGCCGTAGCCGGCGTCGAGCAGGGTGCGGGTGGTGGGCGCGAAGAGCACGCTCTGGCGCAGGTTGGTGTACCAGTACGTGGCGTCCAGGCCCGTCGTGTCGTACGGGGCGCCGGTGACGGTGGAGTAGAACGGCACCTCCGCGGTCCTGGCCTCGATGCCCGCGAGGTCGGTGAGCAGGCGCTCGCGGATCGACTCGACGTGCGCGCCGTGCGAGGCGTAGTCCACGGGGAGCCGCTTGGCGCGGGCGCCGTCGGCGACGATCGCGTCGCGCAGGGCGTCCAGGGCGGCGGCGTCTCCGGAGAGGACCACCGAGGAGGCGCCGTTGACGGCGGCCACCGAGACGCGGTTCTCGTAGGGCCCGATGAGGTCGCGCACCGTCGCCTCGGGCAGCGCGACGGACATCATGCCGCCGTGTCCCGACAGGTCCTCGGCGATGGCGCGGCTGCGCAGGGCGACGACGCGGGCCCCGTCGGCCAGGGACAGCGCGCCCGCCACGCAGGCGGCGGCGATCTCGCCCTGGGAGTGGCCGATGACGGCGGCGGGCCGCACGCCGTGCGCCCGCCACACCTCGGCGAGGGACACCATGATCGCCCAGAGCACGGGCTGGACGACCTCCACCCGCTCCAGCGGCTCGCGGGCGCGCACCGTCTCGATCAGGTCCCAGTCGGTGAAGGGCGCGAGCGCCTGGGCGCAGTCGGCCATGGCGGCGGCGAACACCGGTGAGGTGTCGAGGAGTTCGGCGGCCATGCCGGGCCACTGGGAGCCCTGCCCGGGGAAGACGAACGCGATGCGGGACTCCCCCGCCCGCGCGCCGCGCACCAGGTTCGGCGCGGCGCCGCCCTCGGCGAGGGCCGTCAGGCCCGCCGTGAGCGCGGGCAGGTCCGCGCCGGTGACGACGGCCCGGTCGTCCAGGGCGGCGCTGGTGGTGGCCAGCGCGTACGCGATGTCGGGCACGGGATCGGCGGCGGTGTTCAGGTGGTCGATGAGCTGCCGGGCCCTGGCGGTCAGGCCGCGCTCGCCCTTGCCGGAGAGGACCAGCGGGAGCGGCCCGGTCCAGGCAGGTTCCTCCTCGCGGGCCGGGGGCTCGGGGGCGGCCTCGATGATGACGTGGGCGTTGGTGCCGCTGATGCCGAACGAGGACACGGCGGCGCGGCGCGGCTCCGCGGTCTCGGGCCAGTCGCGCGCCTCGTCGAGCAGCGCGACGGCGCCCGCCTCCCAGTCGACCTGGGAGGTGGGGCGGTCGGCGTGCAGGGTCTTGGGGAGGCGGCCGTTGCGTATGGCCATGACCATCTTGATGATCCCTGCGACACCCGCCGCGGCCTGGGTGTGGCCGATGTTGGACTTCACCGAGCCCAGCCAGAGCGGCTCTTGACGGCCCTGGCCGTAGGTGGCGAGCAGCGCCTGCGCCTCGATCGGATCGCCGAGCGGGGTGCCCGTGCCGTGGGCCTCCACGGCGTGCACCTGGGTGGCGTCGAGCCGGGCGTTGGCCAATGCGGCCCGGATGACGCGCTGTTGGGAGGGGCCGTTGGGGGCGGTCAGGCCGTTCGACGCCCCGTCCTGGTTGGTGGCGGTGCCGCGCACGAGGCCGAGGACGCGGTGACCGTGGCGGCGGGCGTCCGAGAGTCGCTCCAGGAGCAGCATGCCGACGCCCTCGCCCCAGCCGGTGCCGTCGGCACCCTCGGCGAAGGACTTGCAGCGGCCGTCCAGGGCGAGGCCGCGCTGGCGGGAGAAGTCGACGAAGGTGTCCGCGGTGGACATCACGGTCACGCCGCCCGCGAGGGCCAGCGTGCATTCGCCGGTACGCAGCGCCTGCACCGCCAGATGCAGGGCGACCAGGGACGAGGAGCAGGCGGTGTCGACGGTGACGGCGGGGCCTTCGAGACCGAGGGTGTAGGAGACGCGGCCGGAGGCGACGCTGCCGAGGTTGCCGTTGCCCAGATAGCCGTCGACGCCCTCGGGAACCTCGGTGAGCCAGCTCCCGTAGTCGTGGTACATGACGCCCGCGTAGATCCCGGTGCGGCTGCCACGCAGGCTGTGCGGGTCGATCCCGGCCCGCTCGAACGCCTCCCAGGACGTCTCGAGGAGGAGGCGCTGCTGCGGGTCCATGGCCAGGGCCTCGCGCGGGCTGATGCCGAAGAAGCCGGGGTCGAAGTGCGGTGCGTCGTAAAGGAATCCGCCCTCGCGCACATGGGTCTTGCCCGGAGCGTCGGGGTCGGGGTCGTACAGCGCGTCGCCGTCCCAGTCGCGGTCGTCGGGGAAGCCGCCGACGGCGTCCACGCCCTCGTCGACCAGCTGCCACAGCTGCTCGGGCGTGCTGACGCCGCCGGGGTAGCGGCAGCTCATCGAGACGATGGCGATCGGCTCCTGGACCGCCTCGGTGATCTCGGTGTTCCGCTGGCGCAGCCGCTCGTTCTCGAGCAGTGACTCGCGCAGCGCCTCGACGATCTGCTCGACGGATGTGTCCACGGTCGGTGTCGCTCCCTGATTGCTTGGCGGTGCCGGGGTGTCGTGGCGCGGGGTCGTCACGGGGCGGTGCTGTTGTCGAGCGCCGCGCGCACGAGGTCGGCGACCGCCATGGACTTGATGTCCAGGCTGCGCTCCTCGGTGCTCGTGGGTGCCGGGGCGGCGGGCTCGGAGAGTTTCAGCAGGCTGTCGAGCAGCCCTGCCGCGCGGATGCGGGTGACGGGGATGGCGGCGAGCAGTTCGCGCACCTGGTCGTCGTCGGCATCCGGTGCGGTGACGGCCTCGGGCTCGGCGGGGCGGACCCGTTCGAGCAGGTATCCGGCCAGGTCCTTCGGGGTGGCGTAGTCGAAGATGAGGGTGGAGGGCAGCCGGAGGCCGGTGGCCGCGCCGAGCCGGTTGCGCAGCTCGACGGCGGCGAGCGAGTCGAAGCCCAACTCGGTGAAGGCGCGCCGGGGTTCGACGGCGGAGGCGCCCGCGTGTCCGAGCACGGCGGCGACCTCGGTGCGGACCAGGTCGAGCACGGTGTGCTCGTGGTCGGCGCCCGGCAGGTCGGCCAGGCGCTCGGCCAGGGTGCGGGTCCGGTCGGCGTGCGGGGCGCGGGCGGTGACACCGGCCAGGGCGCGCAGTACGGCGGGGACATCCTCGCCGCGGCGGCGCAGCGCGCCGCTGTCGATGCGGACCGGCACGAGCGTCGCCAGGCCGCCCGCGACGGCGTCGTCGAACAGGTCGAGGGCCTCGGCGGGGTCGAGCGCGCCGATGCCGGAGCGTTCGATGCGCTGCAGGTCGGCCTCGTCGAGGCGGCCGCCCATGCCGCCCGCGCCGGACCACAGGCCCCAGGCGAGGGAGGTGGCGGGCAGCCCGTGCGCGGCGCGGTGTTCGGCGAGGGCGTCGAGGAAGACGTTGGCCGCGGCGTAGTTGCCCTGGCCCGATGCGTCGAGGGTGCCCGCGGCCGAGGAGAACAGCACGAAGTGGCGCAGTGACCGCTCGCGGGTCAGCTCGTGCAGATGCCAGGCGGCGTCGGCCTTGGGCCGAAGGACCGTCTCGATCCGCTCCGGTGTGAGCGCGCCGACCGTGGCGTCGGCCAGGACGCCCGCGGTGTGCACGACGCTGTCGACGGGGTGCGCGTCGAGCAGTGCGGCGAGCGCGTCCCGGTCTCCGGCGTCGCAGGCGACGAGTTCGGCGCGGGCACCGAGTGCGGCCAGCTCTTCGCGCAGCGCATCGGCTCCGGCCGCCCGTGGGCCGCTGCGGCTCGCCAGGACGAGGCGGGTGACGCCGTGGCGGGTGGCGAGGTGCCGGGCCACGAGGGCGCCGAGTCCTCCGGTGCCGCCGGTGACCAGGACGGTGCCCCAGTCGGCGGGCTCGCCCGGTGCGCCGGTCTCGGCACGGGTCAGCCGGGGCGCGCAGGCCTTGCCGTCGTGCCAGGTCACCTCGGGTTCCCCGGAGTCGAGGACGGCGGCCAGTGCGGCGCGGTCCAGGGGTTCGCCGTCCGTCGGTCCGACGAGGACGATCCTGCCGGGGTCCTCCGACTGCGCGGCGCGGATCAGGCCGCGGACGGGGGCGTCGGCGAGGGTGTCGCCGGTGAGCACCAGGAGGACCGAGTCGGCGAACCGCTCGTCGGCCAGCCACTGTTGGACGGGTTCCAGGGCGGCGCGCAGGGCGGCGCGCACGGCGTCCGGCACGGCCTCGCCGTCGGCTTCGGGTGCCCGCACCGGCAGGACGACCGCGTCGGGCACGGTGTCGCCGAGTGCGGCGAGGTCGGCGTGGACGGGGGCGTCGAGGCCGAGGCCTTCGTCGCCGAGCACCGCCCAGGTGCGGCGGTCGGGCCGCCCCGCCGCCTCGGGCAGCGGCACGGGCTCGACGGCGTACAGGGGGCGTTGTTCACGGGTGAGCCGGTCGGGCGTGACCGTGCGGGTGACGAACGACGCGACGGTGGCGAGGAGACGGCCCTCCTCGTCCGCCAGCTCGATGCGGGTGCCTTCGGCGCCGGGGGTGACGCGGACGCGGGCGGCGCGGGCGCCCTGGGCGTGCAGGGTGACGCCGGTCCAGGCGAACGGCAGGGCGATGCCGGACGCGGCCTCGCGCGCGCCGTCAGCGGTGTCCTCCAGGAGGGAGGTCACGTGCAGGGCCGAGTCCAGGAGCGCCGGGTGCAGGCCGTAGCGCGCGGCGTCCTGCCGTGCTTCACCCGGCAGTTCGAGCTCGGCGAACAGCGTGTCACCCTGCCGCCATGCCGTGCGTACGCCGCGGAAGACGGGTCCGTAGTCATAGCCCTCGGTGTGCATGCGGGGGTAGAGGCCCGCGACGTCGACCGGGGTCGCGCCGGGCGGGGGCCAGGTGCCGAACGGGCGCGGCTCCTGCGCGGCGGCGGTGAGGGTGCCGGTGGCGTTGCGGGTCCAGCCCTCGTCGGCGGGGGCGTTCTCCGGCCGCGAGTGGATCTCGACGGTGCCGTCGGTCCGGGCGGCGACCTGGATGCGTACGGCGATGTCCTCGGGCAGCACGAGGGGTGCCTGGAGGGTCAGTTCGTCCAGGGCGGGCAGGCCGACGCAGTCTCCGGCGTGCAGGGCGAGATCGACCAGCGCGGTGCCCGGCAGCAGCACCGTGCCGAGCACGGCGTGCTCGGCGAGCACCGGATGGGTGGCGGTGGAGATCCGGCCGGTGAGCAGGACGCCGTCGGTGCCGGCTGCCTCGATCCTGGCGCTGACCAACGGGTGGTCCACAGGCGTGAGTCCATGGCCTGCGGCATCGCCCTTGGCGACGGGAGCGTCGAGCCAGAAGTGGCGGCGCTGGAAGGCGTACGTGGGAAGTTCCGTACGGCGGCCCTCGTAACCGTCGTACAGGGCGGCCCAGTTGATGTCCGCGCCCCGGGTGTGGATCACGCCGAGGGCGGCGAGCAGCCCGGGCACCTGGGCGACGTCCTTGCGGGCGGCAGGCACGAAAGCGACGTCCGCGCCCTCCTCGGCCGTACCGTCGACGCAGTCAGGACCCATGGCGCTGAGCACGGCCGCCGGGCCGAGCTCCAGGAAGGTGTCGGCACCTTGGGCGGCCAGCGTGGTGACGGCGTCGGCGAAGCGGACCGTGTCCCGCACGTGCCGCACCCAGTAGTCGGCGGAGGCGAGTTCACCGGGTGCGGCGACGGCACCGGTGCGGGTCGAGACGATCGGCACGCTCGGTTCGGCGGCCGTGATGCCGGCCATGACCTGCCGGAACTCCTCCAGCATGGGGTCCATGCGGGGCGAGTGGAATGCGTGCGAGACATGCAGCCGACGCGTTCCGGTGAATCCGGCGGCGAGTTCCGTGACGGCGTCCTCGTCGCCGGAGACGACGACGGCGCGGGGGCCGTTGACGGCGGCGATGCTCATGCGGGCGTCGAGGAGCGGCAGCACCTCGTCCTCGGCGGCAGGAACGGCGATCATCGCGCCGCCCTCGGGCAGTGCCTGCATGAGGCGGCCACGGGCGGCGACGGCGGTCACCGCGTCCTGCAGGGACCACACTCCCGCGACGTGCGCGGCGGCGAACTCGCCGATCGAGTGGCCCGCCAGCCAGTCGGGGCGCGCCCCGAAGGACTCGAGGAGCCGGTAGAGGGCGACCTGGGTGGTGAAGAGGGCGGCCTGGGTGTACGCGGTCCGCTCCAGCGTCTTCGCGTCGTCGCCGAACACGACCTCGGCGAGCGGCAGTTCGAAGTGCTTGTCGAAGAGCGCGGCCGTCCGGTCGAAGTGCTCGGCGTACACCGGATACGTGTCGTACCAGTCGCGGCCCATGCCGGTGCGCTGCGCGCCCTGCCCGGAGAACAGGAACGCCAGGCCGCCCTCGGTGACGGAACCGGTGACGAGGTGGCCGGGTGCCCGCGTGCCGTGTGCGAGGGCCGCGAGGGCGGTGGCGGTCTCGTCGGCGTCCGCGGCCACGACGACGGCCCGGTGCGGGTGGGTGCCGCGCGTGGTGGCCAGGGCGAGGCCGAGGTCGGCGGGTGCGGCGCCGGTCAGCTCCCGCAGCCGCTCGGCCTGACCGCGCAGGGCCTCGGGCGAGCGGGCGGAGAGCGGCAGGGCGACCACGGCCGGGGTCTTCGACGGCGGGACCTGCGCGGGTTCTGTGGACTCGGCCTCCGGCTCGGCGAACTCCTCGATGACGACATGGGCGTTGGTGCCGCTGATGCCGAACGAGGAGACGGCCGCGCGGCGCGGCCGGTCCCCCGCCTCCCACGGACGGGCCTCGGTGAGCAGCTCCACCGCACCGGCCGTCCAGTCCACCTGATCGGAGGGCGCGTCGACGTGCAGCGTGCGCGGCAGCGTGGCGTTGCGCATCGCCATGACCATCTTGATGATGCCCGCGACACCGGCGGCGGCCTGGGTGTGACCGATGTTGGACTTGATGGACCCCAGCCACAGCGGCCGCCCCTCCGGCCGCTCCTGGCCGTAGGTGGCGAGCAGGGCCTGGGCCTCGATGGGGTCGCCGAGGGTGGTGCCGGTACCGTGCGCCTCGACGGCGTCGACATCGGCGGTGGTCAGCCCGGCTCCCGCCAACGCGGCGCGGATCACGCGCTGTTGGGAGGGCCCGTTGGGGGCGGTGAGGCCGTTGGACGCACCGTCGGAGTTGATCGCGGAGCCGCGGACCACGGCGAGCACCCGGTGACCGTTGCGGCGGGCGTCGGAGAGCCGCTCGACGACGAGCATGCCCACGCCCTCGCCCCAGCCGGTGCCGTCGGCCGCCGCGGCGAACGACTTGCAGCGGCCGTCGGCGGCGAGGCCCCGCTGGCGGGCGAAGTCCACGAAGGTGTCCGGCGTCGACATCACGGTGACGCCGCCGACCAGGGCGAGTTCGCACTCGCCCTGCCGCAGCGCCTGGGCGGCCAGGTGCAGGGTGACGAGCGAGGAGGAGCAGGCGGTGTCGACGGTGACGGCCGGGCCCTCCAGGCCCAGGGCGTAGGCGACGCGCCCGGAGACCACGCTGCCGAGGTTGCCGTTGCCGAGGTAGGCGGCGACGTCGTCGGGCACTTCGGTGAGCCAGGTGCCGTAGTCGTGGTACATGACTCCGGCGAAGACCCCGGTGCGGGAGCCGCGGATGGCGGCCGGGTCGATGGCGGCCCGCTCCAGCGCCTCCCACGACACTTCGAGGAGCAGCCGCTGCTGCGGGTCCATCGCGACGGCCTCGCGCGGGCTGATGCCGAAGAAGTCGGCGTCGAACTCGGCCGCGTCGTACAGGAAGGCGCCCTCTCGGGTGTACGTACGTCCAGGGGTGCCCGGCTCCGGGTCGTACAGCGCGTCGGTGTCCCAGCCGCGGTCGGCGGGGAACTCGGAGACGCCGTCGACACCGTCGGCCACCAGGCGCCACAGGTCCTCGGGCGAGCGCACGCCGCCGGGGTAGCGGCAGCTCATGCCGACGATGACGATCGGGTCGTCGTCGGCCGCCGCGCGGCCCACGGCGGCCGGTGCCGGGGCCTGCGGTGCCGCCCCGAAGAGCGCGTCGCGGATGTGGTCGGCGAGCGCCTGGGAGGTCGGGTAGTCGAAGACGAGCGTGGCGGGCAGCTGCAGTCCTGTGGCGGTGTTGAGGCGGTTGCGCAGCTCCACGGCGGCCAGCGAGTCGAAGCCGATCTCAGTGAACGCGCGGGCCGGGTCGATGGCGGACGCGCCGTCGTGCCGCAGCACGGACGCCACCTCGCCGCGCACCAACTCCAGGAGTGCGCGGCCGCGTTCGGCGACCGGCAGGGCGGCGAACGCCCCGCCCGCGACTGCTCCTTCGGCGGCCGTGGCGGCCGTGGCCCGTCGGGCGAGGGGCCGCACGACGGCGCTGAGCAGCGGAGGTATCGCGTCGGGGCGGCGGCGCACGGCGGCGGCGTCGACCTCGACGGGGACGATACGGGACCCGGGGGAACGTACGGCCGCGTCGAACAGCTCCAGCGAGCGTTCGGCGCTCAGGCCCGGCAGGCCGTACCCGGCGATGCGGTCCAGGGTGGCGTCGTCGAGTGCGGCGCCCATGCCGGTGTCGGTGGCCCACAGGCCCCAGGCGAGGGCGGTGGCGGGCAGGCCGAGGGAGGCGCGGTGTTCGGCGAGGGCGTCCACGTAGGCGTTGGCGGCGGCGTAGTTGCCCTGGCCCGCGCCGTCGAGGACGGCGGCGAGCGAGGAGAACAGCACGAAGTGGCGCAGGTCGTGGCCGTGGGTCAGCTCGTGCAGGTGCCAGGCGCCGTCGGCCTTGGCGTGGAAGACCTCGTCGACCATCTCGTCGGTCAGTCCGTCGACGATGCCGTCGCGCACCGTGCCCGCCGCGTGCACGACGGAGTCGACGGGGTGGTCCGCGAGGAGGCGGCGCACCGCGTCCCGGTCGCCGATGTCGCAGGCGGCGACGGTCACTTCGGCGCCGAGTTCGGCGAGTTCGGCTTCCAGGGCGGGTGCGGAGCCCCGGCGGCCGACGAGCACGAGGCGGCGCACGCCGTGTGCGCGGACCAGGTGCCGGGCCAACAGACCGCCGAGGCCACCGGTGCCGCCGGTGATCAGGACGGTGCCCCATTCGGTCGCGGCGTCGGCCGCCGCGGTCGCGGTCACGGCAGGCAGGGCGTTCAGCCGGGGCACGGTCAACCGGCCGTCCGTCACCGCCAGTTCGGGTTCGCCGGTGGCGAGGGCGGCGTGCAGGTCGGCGTCGGCGGGCAGGGCGTCGTGCGCCACCAGGACGTACCGGCCGGGGTTCTCGGCCTGCGCGGAGCGGACCAGGCCGCGTACGGCGGCGTGCCCGGGACTGTCGGGCGAGGTGACGAGGACGAGCCGGGTGGCGGCGAGACGTTCGTCGCGCTGCCAGGTCCGCAGCAGCCTCAGGACCTCCACGGTGGCGTCGCGGGCGTCCCGCGCGGACCGGCTCGGGACGGCGGGCACACGGTGGACGGCGGCGTCCGGGGCCGCTCCGTCGGGCAGGCTTTCGGGGCCGCCGTCCAGGACGGCGATACGCGGGGGCGCGGTGGCCGCGGGACGGGGGCACGGCACCCACCCCACCGTGTAGAGCACGTCGCTGTCCGGCACGGGCAGGGAGGTCAGTCCCCCGATGTCGGCGACGGGTGCGCCGGTGGCGTCGGCGAGGTGCAGCGCGAGGGTGGAGCCCGCGGTGCGGGTGATCTTCACGCGGACGGCGGCCGCGCCGGTCGCGTGCAGGGTGACGTCGGTCCAGGCGAACGGCACCAGGACGTCGGCGTCCGGTTCGGCGTCGAGGTCGGCGGCGTGCAGCGCGGCGTCGAGGAGCGCGGGGTGCAGGCCGAACGCGCCGGCCTCGGCCGCGGCCGCCTCGGGCAGGGCCACCTCGGCGTAGACGTCGGCGCCGTGCTTCCAGACGGCACGCAGGCCCTGGAAGGCGGGACCGTAGCCGTAGCCCTGGTCGGCGAGGTCCGCGTAGACGCCGGTGACGTCGAGGGGTTGGGCGCCCTGGGGCGGCCAGACGGTCAGGTCCGTGGGCGTGGTTCCGGGCGCCGCGGCGGTGGCGGTCAGCACGCCGGTGGCGTGGCGGGTCCAGGGCGCGGCGTCGTCGCCGTCGGGCCGGGAGTGCACGGTGACGGAGCGTCGTCCTGACGCGTCGGGCTCCGCGACGGCGACCTGGATGGCGACGCCCGCGTCGGCGGCGAGGACCAGGGGCGCGCCGAGCGTCAGCTCCCGCAGGGTGCCCACGCCCACGTGGTCTCCCGCGCGCAGGGCGAGTTCGACGAAGGCGGTGCCGGGGAACAGCGCGCGGCCGGAGATGACGTGGTCGGCGAGCCAGGGGTGAGTGCGGGTGGACAGTCGTCCGGTGAGGACGACGCCCTCGGCCCCGACGGCGACGACCGCGGCCAGCAGCGGGTGCCCCGCGGGAAGTTGACCGAGCCCTCCGGCCCCGGCGGCCGTGCCCTGCTCCAGCCAGAACCTGCGGCGCTGGAAGGGGTAGGTCGGCAGGGGTATGCGGCGTGCGCCGAGCCCCTTGAAGTGCCGCTCCCAGTCGACGGGCACGCCCCGTGCGTGCGCGACCGCGAGCGCGGTCATGGCCTCGCGGGTCTCGGCGCGGTCGCGGCGCAGCACCGGCAGGAAGGCGGTGGCGGGAGTGTCGGTGCAGTCCGGGCCCATCGCCGAGAGCACCGCGTCGGGGCCGATCTCCAGAAACGTACGCACGCCCTCGTCGGCGAGCCGGCGCACGGCGTCGTGGAAGCGCACCTGCGCCAGGACGTGCCGCACCCAGTACTCGGGGTCGCACAGTTCGGAGGTGACCAGGTCACCGGTGACGGTGGACATCACGGGCAGGGCGGGCTCGGCGTAGTCCAGGACATGGGCGACGCGGCGGAACTCGGCCAGCATCGGTTCCATCAGAGGCGAGTGGAAGGCGTGACTGACACGCAGGCGCTTGGTGTCGTGGCCGCGCGCGGCGAGTTCACCCGCGATGCGTTCGACGTCGGTCTCGTCACCCGAAATCACCACGGAGACGGGGCCGTTGACCGCGGCGATGCCGGTGCGTTCGGTGAGCAGCGGCAGCACATCGGCCTCGGTGGCGCGTACGGCCATCATGGCGCCGCCCGCCGGAAGCCGCTGCATGAGACGCCCGCGTGCGGCGACCAGGATCGCGGCGTCCTGGAGGGTGAGCACTCCGGCGACGTGCGCGGCGGCGATCTCCCCGATGGAGTGCCCCGCCAGGTAGTCGGGCGTCAGGCCCCAGCTCTCCAGGAGGCGGTAGAGGGCCACTTCGACGGCGAACAGGGCGGGCTGCGCGTACTCGGTACGGTGCAGCAGCTCCGCCTCGGGCGAGCCGGGCTCCGCGAACAGCACGTCGGCGAGCGGCAGTTCGAGCTGGAGGTCCAGGTGGCCGCAGGCGGCGTACAGCGCGTCGGCGAACACCGGGTGGGTCTCGGCGAGTTCCTTGCCCATGGCGTTGCGCTGACTGCCCTGTCCGGTGAACAGGAACCCGAGGGCGCCGCCCGTGGCGGCGGTGACGGGCCCGGTGCCGTCGGCGAGGGCGGCGAGCGCGTCCCGCAGCTCGCCTCGGTCACCGGCGACGAGGACGGCGCGGTCGGTCAGGGCGGCGCGGGTGGTGGCGAGGGAGTGGGCGAGGTCGACCGCGCCGCTGTCCACGGCGTCCGAGGAGTCCGCTGTGTCGGCCGCGTCCGCCGCGTCCACGAGGGCCAGCACGTCGGCGGCCCGGTCCCGCAGCGCGCCCTCGCCACGGGCGGACAGGACGAAGGGGTGGATGCCGCGGGTGTGGTGCGAGGTGCCGTCCGGCGCGTGGTGCGCGGCTCCGCCCGACGCACGCCCCGGGCCCTCGTCCCCTCTCCCGTCCCCGGGTTCCGCCACCTCGCCGTCCGGCACCGGCAGTTCGAGAACGACGTGCGCGTTCGTCCCGCTGACTCCGAACGAGGACACCCCCGCCCGGCGCGGCGCACCCGTCTGCGGCCACGGCCTGGCCTCGGTGACCAGCTCGACCGCGCCGGAGGCCCAGTCGACGTGCGGACTCGGCTCGCCCACGTGGAGGGTCTTGGGTATCTCCCCGTGCTCCATGGCCAGGATCATCTTGATCATGCCCGCGACACCCGCGGCGGCCTGGGTGTGCCCCAGATTGGACTTGACCGAGCCGAGCAGCAGCGGCGCCCCGGGCTCGCGCCCCTGTCCGTACGTGGCGAGCAGCGCGGTGGCCTCGATGGGGTCGCCGAGCCGCGTGCCCGTACCGTGCCCGTCGACCACGTCGACATCGGCTGCGGTCAGCCCCGCATCGGCCAACGCCCGCCGGATCAGGCGCTGTTGAGACATGCCGCTCGGGGCGGTGAGACCGTTGCTCGCACCGTCCTGGTTGATGGCGGAGCCGCGGACGACGGCGAGCACCCGGTGCCCGTTGCGCCGCGCGTCGGAGAGCCGTTCGAGAACCAGCACGCCGACGCCCTCGGCGAATCCGGTGCCGTCGGCGTCCGCGGAGAACGCCTTGCACCGCCCGTCGGGCGCGAGGCCCCGCTGGCGGCTGAAGGCGGTGAACACCCCGGGTCCGCCGAGCACGGCGACGCCGCCCGCCAGAGCCAGCGACGACTCGCCCTGCAGCAGCGAGCGGCAGGCCAGATGGACGGAGACCAGGGACGCGGAGCAGGCGGTGTCGACGGTGACCGCCGGGCCCTCGGCGCCCAGGACGTAGGCGACGCGGCCGGAGATGACGCTGGAGGCGTTGCCGGTCATCAGATAGGCGTCGAGCCCGTCGGGTGCCTCGTGCAGGCGCGGGCCGTACTCCTGGACCTCGGCTCCGAAGAACATGCCGGCCGCCGTGCCGCGCAGTGCGGTGGGGTCGATCCCGGCGTCCTCCAGGGCCTGCCAGGAGGTCTCCAGGATCAGGCGCTGCTGCGGGTCCATGCCGAGCGCCTCGCGCGGGCTGATGCCGAAGAACTCGGCGTCGAACTCGGTCGCGGTGTCCAGGAATCCACCGGCGCGCACATAGGCGCTGCCCGGCACCTCGGGGTCCTCGTCGTAGAGCGCGGCGAGGTCCCAGCCGCGGTCGTCGGGGAAGCCCGAGAGCACCTCACCGCCGTCGGTGAGCAGCCGCCACAGGTCGGCGGGCGAGGAGACGCCACCGGGGAACCGGCAGCCGATGCCGACGATGGCGACCGGCTCGTCGGCCGGGCCCCGGGACACCGTCGGGGGGACGTCGTCAGGCGCGCCCAGGGCCTCGGCGAGCAGCCGTCCGGCCATGGCGTCGGCCGTCGGGCAGTCATAGGCGACGGTCACCGGCAGGTCGAGGCCGGTCCGTTCGGTCAGCCGTCGGTGCAGGTCCACCGCGGCCAGCGAGTCGAGGCCGAGGTCGGCGAACGGAAGCGTGGGATCAAGCGTGCCGACGGCGTCCGAACGGGCCGCCTCGATCGCCTCGACCACGGCGGTGTGCACCAGGTCGGTGACGAACCTGCGGTGTTGTGACGGCGCTGCGGCGGCCAGCTGCCGCGCCAGCGCTGAGTCGGAACCGGACCCGTTCATGCACGCATCTCCACTTTCCACCGACGCCTTTTCCTTCACCGTAGTGACGGCCTCGAAAGGGCCACACCCTTACGAACCCCTAGGCCCGTACCCCTTTTACGCCCCTACCCCTATTCCGTCCGCCGCCCCCGCACCGGATTCCGTGTCGAACGAACGGCGAATGTAGGACAGCGACGCGATAAGGCCACTGGACGTGATACCGCGCGAAGGGCGGACCTCCGCGATACCGGACAGCGGCATCCGCCCGATGTCCGACCAGCCGAGGCGGCCGTCCGCGTCGATATAGCTTCTGCTGAGTCCCGCGTTGTCCGGGTGCAGGCAGTAAGGAACATCGAGATACCCGAGGGCGAACGCGCCGAGCAGTGCCTGACCGAGGTCGTCGTCCATCTCCAGGACGGCGTTGACCAGTGCGGACGCCTCCGCGTACGTCTGGGATCCGGTACCGGGGCGCGGGGCGCGTTCGGTGCGTGCGGCGACCGACGCCGCGTATTCAAGGGCCGCGACGTTCTCGCCGACCTCAGGAATGCGGCGGGATTCCGCGACGGTTTTCACGATGAGCCGCTCCGAGCCGCTCGCGACGGCGAGTTCGGCGGCCTGCCCGAGCAGCCTGTACGCGCCTTGCGGGGTTTCCGGATAGAGCCCCATGTAGGCGTAGACGACGACATGCCATTCCGCGTCCGGCAGCAGTTCACCGCAGAGACTCCGCAATGCGGCCACCGCTTCGGCGTCCTGTCGCGCGTTGGTCTGCTGGGCGTAACTGGCCGAAATACTGCGGATGCCGTGGCGGTAGAAGAACAGCGCTTCCAGGGCGCTGACGGCCACCAGCAGACTGGGCGGGCACAGTTGGCCGAGGACGCAGCCGCCGAAGGTCTCCAGGTGCGGCTCGGCCCCGGTCTCGCGCAACGAGGCGAGGATGTCGCAGGACGCGGACCAGTTGGCCATGGACTCCCGCAGCGGTACGCGCCCGTAGGGCAGGCAGTACGAGACGGGACCGCCCTCGGAGGCGTCGAGGCCGACCGCCAGGAGGGCCCGGAAGATGTCCTGCGGCGCGGCGGAGCCGTGCCGGACCTGCACGGGGAAGTGCTGCCCCCGGATGCCGTCGAGGACCTGGCGCGTGGTGTCCTCGGTGTGGCTGACGAGGGGATAGCCGTTGAGCGACACGCCTTCAAGGAGGGCCAGTTCGGCCGACTCCAGGTCGCCGACCCTGGTGTAGCTGTCCAGGGTCAGCGTGCCGACGGTGGTCGCCGCCGCGTCCCGGGTGGCGAGCAGGCCGGCCCGCATGCGGGCCGGTTCGCTCATGCCCATCCGGGGCTGGACCACCAGCTGCCCGGCGTCGTGAGCCCGGCGGACGAAGCCGCCGAACCCTGCGCCGGTCACACCAGGGCCCGCTGCGGCAGTTCTTCGAGCATCCGCAGGAAGGCCGTGATGCCCTCGGCGCTGTCGTCGAACACCTCGTTGTATCCGGCGGCGCGCAGGGCGGCCAGGTCCTCGGTGCTGCGGGCCCCCGCGATGCCGAGCTTGCCGCCGATGACCGCCGGAATCCGGGCGAGTTCGGGCTGCTCGCGCAGCCGGGTGATGGTACGCATGCCGTCCTGGTAGCCGTGGCCGTTGACGCTGCTGACCACGATGAGGGCCGGGCGGTGGGTGCGGGCCTCGGCGATGAGGAGCTCCTCCGGCACGCAGGGGCCGAGGTTGACGACGCGCTGGCCGTGCTCCTCCAGGAGCAGCTGGAGGAAGACGAGGTTCCAGGTGTGCGAGTCGGAGATCCCGCCGGCGACGATCACCGGGGCGTCGCGGGAGGTGTCATCGGAGATGTCACGGTTGAGGGGGAGGGTCATCACAGGGCCTGTCCATGCTCGTAGGTACGCAGGTGCTCGATACGGGAGACGGACACCAACTCCTCGCCGCGGACGACGAGTTCCGCGGGCGCGGGCCTGCCGAGGAACATCAGCAGGCTGGCCGTGGGTCCGTAGGAGCCCGCGTTCGGGACGGTCAGCAGGTCCCCCGCGGCGAGGTCGGGCAGGGCGACATCGCGGCCGAGCACGTCGCCGGGGGTGCACAGCGGCCCGACGAGACCTGCGGGCACGACGTCGGAGCCGGTGTCGGAGTTCCCGTACGTCTCGTTCGGCTCGACGGACACCGGCAGGATCCGGCCGAGGCCGGACATGCCGCCGAAGGTGTTGATGCCGGCGTCCAGGATGAGGAAGCGTCGGCCGCGGCTCTCCTTGACGTTGACGACGCCGACGAGCAGCGTGCCGCTGTCGCTGACGAGGTAGCGGCCCGACTCGCAGGCGATGCGGGGTGCGCCCTCGCGCCAGCCGGGGAAGTGCTCGTCGAGCGCGCCGGACAGGGCCTCGCGCAGCTCGCCGTAGACGGGCCGCTCGCCCCGCACCGCGTACGGCGCGGCGAACCCGCCGCCGATGTCGACGAAGCGGAACCGCACGCCCAGTTGGTCCTGGAGCGCGGCCGCGGTGGCGATGGTGTGCCGGAACTCGGCGATCAGGCTCGCCTCGTCCTTGGCGTTGCTGAGCGGGAAGAAGTGCAGGCCCGCGATGGTGGTGCCGGGTACGTCGCGCAGTTCGGCGGCGAGCGCGGGCAGGGTCTCGCTGTCGAAGCCGAACTGCGAGGGGACGCCGGTCATCCGGATGCCGGTGGCGGCGGCGCCGGTGGCGTTGTTCACGCGCAGCAGGCAGTCGGCGACGGTGCCCAGACGTACCGCGCTCTCGCCGATGCGCCGCAGGTCGCCGGTGGACTCCACCGAGAACAGCCGGACGCCCGCCGTGAGCGCCTCGGCCAGCTCCTCCTCGGTCTTGCCGGGGCCGGTGTAGAGCACGTCGGCGCCGCGGAATCCCGCCTGCAGCACGGCGGCGAGTTCGCCGGTGGAGCTGATCTCGGCGCGGCACACCCGGCCGTCCCCTGCGCGCATCTCCCGCAGGATCTCCGGGTGGGGGTTGGCCTTGGCGGCGTAGAACAGTTCGACCTCGTCGGGCAGCGCGGCGAAGAGGTCCGCCCGTGCCGCCGCCACGCGGTCGAGATCGTAGACGTACGACGGGGTGCCGAAGCGTTTGGCGAGCTCGGTGGGGCCGGTCACTGCGGGGTTCCTTCCAGGATGTGGGCGAGCCGCTTGCGGTCGTGCTTGCCGTGCAGGGTCAGCGGCAGCTCGTCGACGACCCGGGCAAGGCCCGGCACCTTCGCCGGTTCCAGGCGCAGCGACAGCTCCCGCAGCAGGACGTGCGGGTCGATGTCGCCCTCGGCGAACACCGCGAGGGCACGGCCGTCGGCGGGCGGCAGGACGGCGGCGGCGCGCACGCCGGGCACGTCCGTCGCGGCGGCCTCGATCTCGGTGGTGCTCATCCGGGCGCCCTTGTGCTTGAACATGTCGTCGCGGCGGCCCTCGTAGTAGAGGAAGCCGTCCTCGTCGACGTGGCCGTAGTCGCCGGTGTGCAGCCGCAGGCCACCGCCCGGGGCGGGCCGGAAGGCGCGGGCGGTCTGCTCGGGGGCGCGCCAGTAGCCGGGCATCACGTGCGGGCCCTCGACGACGAGTTCGCCGGTCTCGAACGGCGGCAGCCGGTTTCCGTCGTCGTCGACGGCGAAGGACTGAGTGCCGGGCAGTGGGCGGCCGACCGAGTCGGGCTTGGCGTCCCTGAACCGCGGCGGCAGTACGGAGACGCGCTTGCACTCCGTCTGCCCGAACTGGATGACCACTTCGGAGCCGGGGAAGGCGGCGCGCAGCCCCTCGGCGGTGGTCTTCGGCAGCGCGGCACCGGTGTTGGTGAACATCCGCACCCGTGACGCGCGGCGCGGCTCGCGCTCGGCGAGGGCACAGATCATGGTGGCGAGCGACGGCACGATCGGCACGATCGTGGCGCCGGTCTCGTGGATGCGGCGCAGCAGCACGAGGTCGGATTCGCCGTCGGCGAGCACCAGTTCGCTGCGGCCGATCGCGGTCAGCAGCACCTTGTACAGGCCGTAGTCCCAGGAGATGGGGAAGCGGCAGAACACCACGTCGTCGGGGCGGTAGTCGAGTTCCAGGTTGATGGCCTCGGAGGCGAAGACCATCCGGCCGTGGGAGCAGATGACCGCCTTGGGGGCGGCGGTGGAACCGGAGGTGTACACCAGCACGGCGACGTCGTCGGGGCCGACCTGTGCGCCGCCGGAGCGGACGTCCCGGTCGCGCAGGGCGGCGATGTCCCGCCACACCTCGTCGAGCGCCAGGACGGGGGCGGCCCCGCCGAGGGCGGCGATCCGCTCCTTGGCGTCGTCGTCGTCGGCGATGACGAGGACGGGTTCGGCGTTGGCCGTGACCGCGCGCAGGTGGTAGTCCTTCATGCCCGTGTGGACGGGCACGAGTATCGCGCCGCGCCGGGACGTGCCGTAGACCAGCGCGACCAGTTCCCGGGTGCTCGGCACCTGGACGAGAACCCGGTCGCCGTGGCCGACGCCGCGGGACTCGAGCCAGGCGTCCACCGCGTGGCTGTACGCGGTGAGTTCCCGGTAGGTCCACCGCCCTTCGCGGTCGCTGACCGCCGCCCCGTCGGGAGTGGCCGCGGTGGCCTCGTCGAGGAGGTCGTGCACGACGGCGTCCGTGCGGGCTTCTGTTGTCCGTTGACGGTTCACTGCGCCCCGTTCTGCCTTTCGTCCGTGGTCCCGCGTCCGGCGGGGGCGGCGGTACCGGCCCGTGCCATGGCCGCCGCGGCCTGCTCGGTGAGCTGCCTGCGGTCGGTCTTGCGGTTGGAATTGAGGGGGAATGCGTCCAGATGGTGGTAGGCCCTTGGCACCACCGCGGCCGGCAGGAGCTGGCGCAGATGACGGGCGAGCCCGACGGGCGGCACCGGCTCGCCGGTGTGGAAGACGGCCAGTTCGACCGTCCCGTCCACCGGCACCGCCACGGTGACCGCGTCGCGTACGCCCGCGCAGGTGCGCACGGCGGCGTCCACCTCGGCGAGTTCCATGCGCACGCCGTGCACCTGGACCTGTGCGTCCGTGCGGCCGAGGTAGAGCCAACTCCCGTCGTCGGCGCGCCGGACACGGTCCCCGGTGCGGTAGAAGCGGTGGCCGTCGTGGGCCAGGAACCGTCCCGCGTCGTCGGCAGGGTCGAGGTAGCCGGGCGTGAGCTGGGGCCCTGCGATGCACAGTTCGCCCTCGTCGGTGGCGCCCGGGGCTCCCGAGTCGTCGAGGAGCAGCACCTCGTGGCCCTCGTGCACGGCGCCGATGGGCACCATGTCGTTGAGGTGGCGCACCGGCTGCCACCGGTGGGCGGCGACGGTGACGGTCAGTTCCGTCGGCCCGTACAGGTTCTCGATGACCGAGTCGGGCGCCGCGGCGGCCCAGTCCTCGGCGTCCTGGCAGCTCAGCGCCTCCCCGGCGAAGAAGCTCCAGCGCAGCGACGGCAGCGCGCCGGGTGCCAGGCCGCCCATGCGGCGGATCAGGGTGATCGCGCTGGGCGTGGAGAACCAGACAGTCAGGCCCTGTTCGGCCATGAACTCCGGCATGCGCAGATACGCCCGCTGCGGGGGCACCACGAGTGCGGCTCCGGCGCCCCAGGCACAGAACAGGTCGAACATCCCGCAGTCGAAGTTGAGGTCGAAGGTCTGCGAGAAGACGTCGTCGGGGCCGAAGTCGTAGCGCTCGTCGAGCAGGTGGAAGTAGTGCGTGGTGTTGGCGTGGGTGACCGGCACGCCCTTGGGCCGGCCGGTCGAGCCGGAGGTGAACAGGACGTACGCGCGGTCCGTGGGCCGGGTCGGCATGGGGGTCTTGAGCGCGCTGTCCGGATCGACGGCGATGACCGGCATCGGCTGGCCGCCCGGCGGGAACAGCGTGGGCAGTTGCACGCCGGTCTCCCGCAGCGCGGCCAGCGCGTCCAGGGTGTCGTCGGCCGCGAGCAGCGCACCGACCCCGGCGGCGTCGATCATCTGCCGGGTGCGGGCCGCGGGGAACGCGGGCTGCAGCGGGACGACGGTGACGCCGCTGTACAGGCCGGCCAGGAGCGCGACGTACGCCGTCGGGTGCTTCCCGGCGAGCACGCCGACGGCGGGGCGCGCCTCAGGCAGCCCGGCCAGCAGGGAGCCGGCCAGGAGCAGGGCGCGCTCGTGCAGTTCGCGGTAGGTCAGGGTGACGCCGTCGGCACGCAGCGCGGGCCGGTCCTGAGAGCGGTCCAGGCCCCGCAGGAAGCGTCCGGCCAGCGTGCCGTCCAAGGTGGGATCCACTGGGGCGGCCCGGCTAGCTCGCGGCGCGCTGGAGCATGCCTTCCACGGTCGCCCACAGGACGCGGGCGCTGCGGAAGGTCTCCAGGGTCAGCGCGCCGTCGAGGAACCGTATCTGGTACGTCTCCTCCAGGGTGCCCAGGAGCTGCACCATGCCCAGCGAGTCGAGGCCGAGGTCGCGCAGCTCCGCGTCGGGCTCCAGCGGCTCCTGCGGCGCGAGGAACGGCAGGAAGGTGCGCACTGACTGTTCGAACTGGTCGTCCCACATGAGGACTCCTCCATCGGGTCGGGTGGTGTTCAGGCGGCGCGCGGGGCGCGCCGGGGGGTCATGGCCAGGCGCGGATGCGCGGCGACGACCTCGAAGTTTCCGGTCGTACAGGGGACGCGGCCGAACAGGCTGTCCGGTCCCGCGACGCACAGCCGCCGCACGCCCAGGTCCTTCAGGGACGTGGTCACGCTCGGCCAGTTCATCGGCCGGACGAAACTGTCGAGCAGCATGGTGCGCAGCTCTTCGCCGGTCCTCAGGAGCGTGCCGTCCTGGTCGGCGACGACGGGCAGCTTCGGGTCGGCGAAGGTGTAGGCGCCGAGCACTTCCCGCTCGGCCTTGTCGCGCAGCGGGCCGAACGCCGAGGCGTGCATGGGCGGACGCATCGTGTACAGGGGCAGGCCGCCGATGGCGCGCAGCCGGTCCTGCAGCCACTCCACCCGGTGTTCGGCGAGGGAGATCATGTAGAAGCCCTCGTCGACGTGGCAGGAGATCTCGTGCCACTCCCCCGCTTCGTCGAGCTCCGCGCGGATCTCGTCGAGCCGCTCCTGCGGTGTCCGCACGAAGGACAGGGTCACGATGTCCCGGTGCTCGTGGGCGAAGTAGTCGTCCAGGCAGCGGGCGATCTGCGCGGTCAGGCGGACGGCGTCGGCCATCGGCAGGGCGCCGCAGTAGGCGATGGCCGCCTTCTCGCCGAAGCTCGGTCCCGCGATGACGTCGGGCTCGACGCCGAGGTGGTCCCGCGCCCAGGCTGCGCTGGCCAGGCAGTTCACGAAGAAGGCGACCTGCGCGGCCTCGGAGTAGTCGCCCTCGGCCTGCCGGAAGGTGTCGACCAGCGAGTACCCGAGGGCCTCGTCGGCGACGGCGACCAGTTCCCTGGCGTACCGGTTGACGACCATGAACCGGCCGACGTCGGCGAAGGAGGCCGGTCCCATGCCGGGAAAGACGAGAGCGGTGTCGAACGCCATGGTGGGTTCCCTGTTTCCCTTCACAGGCTCTTCAGGAAATCTGTCATCACGTCGAGGAACCGGTCCGGCTCCTCCAGGTGCGGCAGGTGGCTGGACTCCTCGAAGATCTCCCAGCGGGCGCCGGGGATGCGGTCCTTGTAGGGCTGCACGACCGCTTCGGTGGCCTCGTCGTGGCGGCCGCTGATGAGCAGCGTCGGCGTCCGGATCGCGTCGAGCCCGTCGATGACCGACCAGTCCTTGAGCGACCCGATGACGTGGAACTCGGTGGGGCCGTTCATCGTGTAGTAGACGGTCGGGTCGTTGTAGATCTCCATGAAGGAGGAGAGGAAGTCGCGCGGCCAGGGCTGGATCCTGCACACGTGACGGTCGTAGAAGACCCGCATCGCCGCCAGGTACTCCTGCGACTCGTAGGTACCGGCGGCCTCGTGGCGCAGCAACGTCTCCTGCACGCCCGGCGGCAGCTGGGAGCGCAGCCGCGCCATCTCCTCCAGCCAGATCGGGTACGAGGCGGGCGCGTTGGCGACGACGAGGCCGCGCAGGCCCGGCGGGCGGCCCATGGCGTGCGTGGCGCACAGCGGCCCGCCCCAGGACTGGCCGTACAGGACGTAGTTGTCGGCGATGCCCAACTGACGTACGAGATTGTCCAGTTCGGCCGCGAACAGCTCGACCGTCCAGAACTCCGGCTCTTTGCCGGGCAGATGCGTCGAGCCGCCGTTGCCGAGCTGGTCGTAGTGGACGACCGGCCAGCCCTGCTCGGCAAGGCGGGCCAGCGGCAGCAGGTAGTCGTGCGTACTGCCGGGTCCGCCGTGCACGGCGACGACGGCGGGGCGGCCCGCGCCGAGTTCTCCGGTCGTGCGGTACCAGGTTCGGTACTCACCGAACGGGACGGTGCCCTTCGCACTGGGCTGCGGGGACACAGTGATCACCTCACTCGGCGGTAGTCCGTTTCGTGATCGACGCTAATCGGCGCCGCGACGCCGCTGGACCCCTAGCTGCCCCTAGGGTCTGTCCCGCGGATCAGGTCGCGTGCGGGTGGCGCCCGCTGTTCGGTGCTGGTGAGCGGGGTCTGGTGCGTGCAGCTGCAAGGCGGAGGAGGGCGGCAACGCGGAGCGTTGACAACTGACGACAACGCGGCAGATGTGCGTGCCAGACCCCGCGACCGCGGCATGATCCGCCGGACACCCCCTAGGGGGTGTCGTCCACATCACGCTCGACGGGGCCGCGGTGACCTGCCGTCGGCGGGCCGGTGGAACCAGGGGCCGCTAGGGGTGTGGAGCGCGGGGCGCGGCTGCTTAGCGTGCGGGGGACGGCCGACGGCGCCACACCTCCGCCGGCCTCGGGCCTCCGACGGCGCCACACCGCGCACCGGCCGCGACGCCCCACCGCACGCCGGCTTTGGGCCGCTGAATCTGGTGCCGACGTGTCCTGTTACCGACATCGCGAGAGGGATCATGACTGCACCTGCCGACCCGTCCCACGAGGCCGCGCCTCCGGAGTTCCCGATGCGGCGCGGCTGCCCCTTCAGCCCGCCCGACGACTACGCCACGATGCGCGAGAGCGAGCCGGTCGCGCGCGCCGCGCTGAAGGTGAACGGCAAGCCCACCTGGCTGGTCACCCGGCACGAGGACTACAAGAAGATCCTCGGCGACGCGCGCGTGAGCGCCAACCTGAAGCTTCCCGGCTATCCGCTGCAGGTGCCGGTGCCCGAAGAGATGCTGCAGGCGGTGCCGCTGACGTTCCTCTCGATGGACCCGCCGGACCACACCGTCCAGCGGCGCATGCTCGCCCCGGAGTTCGGCCTGCGCCGGATGCGGGCGCTGCGCGAGCGGGTGCAGGAGATCGTGGACCACCAGCTGGACCTGCTGATCGCCAAGGGCGGCCGGGGCCCGGTGGACCTGGTGACCGGCTTCGCGCTGCCGGTGCCGTCCCTGGTGATCTGCGAACTGCTCGGCGTGCCCTACCAGGACCACGCCCGGTTCGAGGAGTGGGCGTGGGCGATCATGAACCACGACATCAGCGACGAGGACCGCGGCCGCGCACACTACGAACTCGACCAGTACGTCGACGGGTTGGTCACCGCCAAGGAGAGCGACCCGGGCGACGACATGATCAGCCGGCTGATCGAGTTCAACCGCGCCGAGCCGGCCGTGGAGCACTCCGACATCGTCAGCATGGCCCGGCTGATGCTGGTCACCGGCCACGAGACGACCGCCAACATGATCGCGCTGGGCACCCTGGCGTTCCTCGAACACCCCGACCAGCTGGCCGCCGTGCGCGAGCAGCCGGAGCTGATGCCCCGCGCGGTCGAGGAGCTGCTGCGCTTCTTCTCGATCTCCGACGCGGGCACCGCGCGCGTCGCCCTGGAAGACATCGACCTGGGCGGCGTCACCATCCGGGCCGGCGAGGGCATTCTGCCGCTGAACAACTCCGCCAACCACGACGAGTCCGTCTTCCCCGACGCCAACACCTTCGACGTACGGCGCGAAGCACGCAGCCATGTGGCCTTCGGTTACGGCGTCCATCAGTGCATCGGGCAGAACCTGGCCCGCCTGGAGCTGGACGTCGTCTACTCCACGCTGTTCCGCCGCCTGCCGACCCTGCGCCTGGCCGCCCCGGTCGACGAACTCCGGTTCAAGGACGACGCGATCGTCTACGGCCTCTACGAACTGCCCGTCGCCTGGTGACGGCGGACCGCCCCAGCATCTCCCCCGCCACCGCGCCGTGACCATCCGAGAGGCCGCCATGACCCAGTCCGCCGAAGAGGCACCCGAGACGCAGTACCCGCAGTTCCCCATGAAGCGCACCTGCCCCTTCAGCGAGCCGGGCGAGTACGCGAAAATGCGCGAGAGCGAGCCGGTCGCGCGCGCCACGCTGAAGGTGAACGGCAAGCCCACCTGGCTCGTCACCCGCCACGAAGACGTCAAGCAGGTGCTCGGCGACGCGCGCGTGAGCTCCAACCTGAAGCTGCCCGGCTATCCGCACCAGTTCCACATCCCCGAGGAGATGCTGGCGCAGGTCCGCCTGATGCTCCTGTCCATGGACCCGCCGGAGCACACGGCTCAACGCCGCATGCTCATCCCCGAGTTCACCGCGCGCCGGGTCAAGGAGATGCGCCCGCGCATCCAGCAGATCGTCGACGAGCACATCGACGCGATGCTCGCGTCTAAGGGCCCGGTGGACCTGGTGACGGCGCTCGCGCTGCCGGTGCCCTCCCTGGTGATCTGCGAACTGCTCGGCGTGCCCTACGAGGACCACGCACAGTTCGAGGAGTGGTCCGCGGCGATGATGAACCACGAACTGAGCCCGGAGGAGTACGGGGCCGCGGTGCAGGGCCTGGACATCTACCTCGACAAGCTCGTCACCGCCAAGGAGAACGCGCCCGGTGACGACCTGATCAGCCGGTTCATCGAGAAGAACCGCGTGGATCAGGTAGCCGACCACGTCGACGTGGTGACCATGGCCCGGCTGATGCTGGTCGGCGGCCACGAGACCACGGCCAACATGATCGCGCTGGGTGTGTTCGCGCTCCTCGAGCATCCGGAGCAGCGTGCGGCCATTCAGGACGACCCCTCGCTACTGCCGCACGCCATCGAGGAGTTGCTCCGCACGTTCTCCATCTCCGACTCCGGCACGGCGCGCGTGGCCCTGCAGGACATCGAGGTCGGCGGCACCACGATCCGGGCGGGCGAGGGCATCCTCGCGCTGAACAACGCCGCCAACCACGACGAGTCCGTCTTCCCCGACGCGGGCACCCTCGACATCCGCCGCCCCGAGGCACGCAGCCACCTGGCCTTCGGATACGGCATCCACCAGTGCATCGGCGCGAATCTCGCACGGGTCGAACTGGAGGTCGTCTACGAGACGTTGCTGCGCCGGGTCCCCTCGCTGCGCCTCGCCGCTCCGGTGGAAGAACTCCGGTTCAAGGACGACGCCATGGTCTACGGCCTCTACGAACTGCCCGTCACCTGGTGACGGCCGACCCGGCGGGAAGCCCTCTCATGCGTATCAGCACGGACAGCGACAAGTGCGTCGGCGCGGGACAGTGCGCGATGTTCCTCCCCGACGTGTTCGACCAGGGCGACGACGGCGTCGTCGTCCTGCTCCAGGAGCAGCCGTCCGAAGGAAAGCGCCAGGACGTCCGCACGGCCGCCGCGCTGTGTCCCTCGAACTCCATTCGCATCGTGGAGTGACCGTGCGGGCCGGGAGCGGTGGCTCCCGGCCCTCACCTTCGCCAGACGTGCCTACTGCCGCCGGCCGGCGCCACCACCGTCCGAGGCTGCGGGGCAGTCTCCCGCGCACCTGGCCGCGCCCGAACGGCTCACAACGGCTGGTGGCTGAAACCCACGTGCTCGATGGTGGAACACGGATGTGATCACACCCGCGCGGGGGCCCAGGCACGAGAGGACCAGTCGATGGAGGGATCCCCCGTTCCCATCGCCGCGCCCGTCATGGGGGAACCGGAGATCGCCGCTGTCGTGCGGGTGCTGCGCAGCGGCCACTTCGTGCAAGGCCCCGAAGTCGCCCGGTTCGAGCAGGAGTACGCGGCTCTGGTCCAGGGCCGCGAGTGCATCGCGGTCAGCTCCGGCACCGCCGCCTTGGTGGTGACGCTTCTCGCCCACAAGATCGGCCCCGGCGACGAGGTGATCGTGCCGTCCTTCTCGTTCGTGGCGACGGCCAACGCGGTGCGTCTGGCCGGTGCCACTCCCGTACTCGCCGACATCGATCCGCTGACCTACTGCCTGGATCCCGAGGCCGCTGCATCTGCCATCACACCACGCACGAGTGCGCTGCTGCCCGTGCACCTGTACGGGCACCCGGCCCCCGTCGACCGGCTGACCGCTCTCGCCGCTCGGCACGGGCTGGCGCTGATCGAGGATGCCTGTCAGGCGCACGGAGCAATCCTGCACAACCGGCCAGTGGGGACCTTCGGCACCGGATGCTTCAGTTTCTATCCGACCAAGAACATGCACAGTATCGAAGGAGGCATGATCACCACGAACGACCCTGCCCTGGCACGTGCCGCGCGTCTGCTGCGCAATCACGGCATGGTGGAGCGCTACCGGCACGAGGTCGTGGGAGCGAACTGGCGGATGAGCGACGTGGCCGCGGCCGTCGGGCGGGTGCAGCTGCGCCGACTGGGCAGCAGCACGGCTCGCCGCCGCACCCACGCCGCCGCGCTGACCGCCGGGCTCAAAGACAGCGGACTGCTCCTTCCGCAGCAGACACCGGGCGCCGCTCATGTGTGGCACCAGTACACCGTCCGGATTCCGTCGGACCGGACCGTCCGGCGTGCCGTCATCGAGCACTTCGCCGCACACGGCATCGCCACCGAGGTGTATTACCCCACCCCCATCCACCGCCTCGCACCGTACGCGGACTGGCGCGCCCGGCACCGGCCAAGCCTTGAGCAGTCCGAGCGCGCCAGCGACCAGGTCCTCTCCCTCCCGGTCCACCCGGGCTTGTCCGCCCGCGCCCTAGGACGCGTCATCGAAGCCGGGCGCGGCTGGGCCGCAGCCCGGCACACCTCATGACCGGCCCACCTCTGCGCGCCGGCCTGATCGGCCTGGGGGTCATGGGCTGTCGCCACGCGCGCGTACTGCAGTCGCTGCCTGGGGTGACCCTGGTGGGGGCCGTCGACCCTGCAGGGGATCGCTACCGCGCTGTCACGGGCACCCCGGTGGTCGCCACCACCGACGAACTTCTCACCCTGGGAATCGACTATGCCGTGCTGGCCTGTCCGACCAGCCTCCACGAGGCCATCGGTCTGAAGCTGGCCGCACACGCGCTGCCCGTGCTGATCGAGAAACCGCTGGCCGCCAGCGCCGCAGCCGCCCAACGCCTGCAAGCTGCCTTCGCGGCGGCGACGGTGCCTGCGGCCGTGGGCCATATCGAACGCTTTCACCCCGCCCTCCAGGCCCTGCGAACACACCTGCGGACAGGGAAACTCGGCACCATCCACTACGTCGCGACCCGACGCCAGGGACCCAGGCCGCGACGCATCACCGATGTCGGTGTCCTGCAGGACACCGCCGTCCACGACATCGACACCACTCAATGGCTGACCGGCGATACCTACACCGCCCTGGACACGCATGTCCGCCGCTGCGCCAACCGTCCCCACGAGGACCTGGCCGTCCTGGCCGGCCGACTCACCGGGGGCAGTGTGACGAGCCACGTCGTGAGCTGGCTGTCCCCCTTCCGGGAACGCCTCACCACCGTCACCGGTGACAGAGGCTGTCTGCACGCCGACACCCTCACCGAACGGCTCACCTACCATCCCCACCACGGCAGCAGCACCCACATACCGCTGCCGTCGAGGGAACCGCTGCTGGCCGAGCACCTCGCCTTCCACGCGCTGCTGCGCACAGGGAGAACAGACGTGCTCGCCACCCTGGAGGAAGGAGCACTGGTGGTCGCCCACCTTCAGTCCGCCCTCCAGCGCTCACGACGCCCCGGCACAGGACACTGAACGGCACCTGGCATCGCCCGGCCTACGACACGCCCGTCCGCAAGCGCCGACCAGAAGGAGGACCCACCACATATGCACGACTACGTGGCCGAACTACGGGCCCTGGTGGGCCACCGCCCCCTCATCCTCCCCGGCGCCGCTGTGCTGCTCACCGACGAACGGGACCACGTGCTGCTGCTGGCGCGTGCCGACACCGGAGGGTGGGGCCTGCCCGGAGGACTGATGGAAAGGGGTGAGTGCCTGGAGGACACCGCCCGGCGAGAAGTGCAGGAAGAAACCGGCCTCGAGCTCGGCACCTTGCAGCTCTTCAACGTCTACTCCGGCGCTGACCAGTTCTACCGGTATCCCAACGGCGACGAAATCTACAACGTGACCGTCGTCTACCGCGCCCACCCGCCCGCGGGCAGCACCCCGCGTGTGGATCAAAGGGAGAACACCGATTGGCGCATGTTCCCTGCCGACCGACCACCCGCGGCGCTCATCGCCCCGGAGAAACCGATCCTCGCCGACTACGCCCGGGCCATCGCCCACGCGACCGGACAACCGGCCGGTTCGTCGGGCGAGCCACTCCAAGGGATGCCGCCCGTAGCCGGTACTGACTGACCGGGCGAGGCACACCGGCGGCTGCGAGGAGCCGTCCCGGCACTCAGGCCGCCGTGGTGGGAATCGACTGCCGATTTCCCGGTGGAGTGAACACCCCAGGAGCGCTGCGGCAGTTGGCGGCCGACAGCCGCTCGACCGCCGGTCCAGGCCGCGCCGGAGATCGGATCCTCGCGGTGATCCGGGGCGGTGCGGTCAACAACGATGGCCAGGCAACGAGGCTGGCTGCGCCCTCCACCGAGATCGTGACCAGGCGACAGTCTTCCGGCATGGCCATCGGCTGGCATGCGCCACCCAGGTGCTGCTCAGCTCTGGCAGGCCACCGCTCAGACGGTTCGGCGACCGATCCGCAAGGACTTCAGAGGGCGCGCGAGGGATGCTCGGGCACCACTGGCATCCCGCCAGTTCAGCCAACAAGGCGATTTCGCGCCACCTGCCCCCGGCCGCTTCCATGGCACCTGCCTCGCTCGGCTGACCGAATTCGCGTCCGCCCGGCGAGGCGCGGACGTTCACCATGCAGAGCGGAAGACCCTGCCTTGAAGGACATCTACGAGCGGCTGCTGGCCGCTGCGAGCCTGCGGTCGGCGGACGGTGCGATACGCGTCGTGTCGGAGTACGAGCCGGTGGCCGGGGTGGGTACGCCGCTGTTTCCGCCGACCGTGAAGGCGAAGGAGACGAACTCTCCTGGCTACTTGGTCGAGCCGCGCTATGTACAGGGCATTGAGGCGCAGGTGGTTCTATTGGATCAGCCCAGTCCCAGGTCAATTGGTGTGAGACAGCGCTGCTCGACGTGGTGAAGCGACGGGAGATGTTCATCCCGTACCTGGAGATGGTGACCGAGCCACAGGGCATGCCGGTCCGGATGACGAATCTGGAGGCTGCTCACCGATCGCAAGATCCCATTTCCGTGACTCGGCGGATTAGACAGGAACAAAGTTCGACGCGACGGAGCTGAGCGCCGTTCTTCTCCCGGGCAAAGGGCTACGACCTGGTCCACTGCGGCGAATTTCCCTGCCGCGTACTGCACATCGGCCGCAGCACCCGCGTCGTCACCGCATCCCTCCTCCGGGTACTCGACAGCGGCGAGCCTGAGTACAGCGGAGCCCATGACGCATACCCCGCGCCCGCCTGACACGCTGCGCGCAGAAGCCCCCCGCCGGACACCGGCGGGGGGCTTCCGTTTGTCACAAACGCAACCACAACCGGATCACCGCCACGGTGATTGTGCTGCGAAAAACGCATGCCCGCTTGTCGAAGCGCATGGCAACGCAGTCGTGTTCCCAGCGCCTGCGATACGGCTCTGCGATCCCGCATGCCGTGGGCTCGGACAAGCAACGGCGGGGCTCCGGATCAGGTGCAGGTGGCAATTTCGCGGTCCGCCCAGCACACTCCAGGTGGATGGAAACGGCACTGAGGCATACAGCCGCCCCACCCCTCACAGAGGGGCGCAGAACCTCGCCGCGCCGGATGAACAACAAGTCAGCGACAAGTCAACCCAGTTCGGCCGAAAACAGGTTCAGCACGACGGTTAGCCCACCCTTGGCGTGGCAGCCACACACCATGAGCCCAGTCGATGAGCCGCCACGCGCCCACCCCAACGCCGCTACGGCCAGCGCTGACGACACCGCTCTGCTGGCCCGCGTCCTGAGCTGCTACAAGGAGCACTGCCGCTACCTCACCGGGGCTCAGGTCCGGACTGCGGACAGTCAGGACCGCTACCCCCTTCAGTGCGTTGGCCAGTTCACCGTCCCCACATCCTGCTACTTCACGCCCGCGGCCAGCGATGACTACCACTGCACTGTGGTCGAGTCCCAGATCTGCGCCAGTCAGATCACGAACTACCTGATCGCTTCCGCTGTCCGCGACCGGCTCGCCGCGCCCTTCGACCTCTGGACCTTGGATGACATCTGGCAACGCCAACGCCACGCCTTCCTGGCCCCCGAGCTCCACTACACCTACCGGGCGCCGATCCGAAGCCGGACGTTCCACGGCGAGGCCGCGATCACTCATGTCGCGTACAAGCGAGGTCGTCGTGCCCCGTTCCTGCTGCTCAACATTACCCACGACTTCTCCGATGACAGGGGAGGCGTCTTCCATGGCGAGAAGAAGCTAGCCATCACTGACCCGCCAGGCGTCCCGACCACCCCCTGAGACAGCTCACCCCGTCCCGCGGCGCGTTGGACTACCCCGCCGCCACCAGCCGAGAACGTCACCAGTAATGCCATGACCACGGCACCTCACCTTCCCCTGTGCGGAGCGGACTGGAGGGGATCCCTGGCGGGATAGGGCACCAGCTGGGTCGGCATCAGGATCGCAACCGTCTTCCGCTGCATACGCGAGGTCGTCGAGGTCCTGGCCGCCCTCGCCCCGTCTCTGGCCGAAGCGATGAAGACGATCCGGAGAAGGCGTTCGTCATCTTCGACGGCACCCTGCTATCCATCGACCGCGTCGTCGCCGACACCCCCTACTACTCCGGGAAACATCAACGCCACGGCATGAACGTCCAGGTCCTCACCGACCCGTTCGGACGGCTGCTGTGGGCCTCGCCCGCGCTGCCCGGCTCACCTCACGGCCTGACCGCCGCACGGGCGCACGGGCGCACGGGGTCTTCGAAGCCCTCGCCGACGCGGGGCTCACATGCTGGACGGACAAGGCGTACCAAGGAGCCGACCCGTCCGGGTTCCGTTCCAGGGCCGCCGACTCAAGATGTGGCAGCGCCGCTACAACACCACTCACGCCAAGATCCGCTGCCTCGGCGAGCGGGCCATCGCCACCCTCAAGGGCCTTGGCTGCAGCCTGCAGACTGAAGCCCTCCTCACGCAGCAGGTCTCCGACCGTGTTCGCACTCACCTTGTGGCCCTGACGAGTGAGATCGGCGGCGAGGTTCCTGGTCGACGTAACCGTCCATCGCAATGGCGACATCGGATCGCCCCGTTCGTCAGGCTCCACCAGCGCCAGCAGCGCGGGCTGCAGACCCGGATCAAGATCCGCAGCCCCCTTCCGGCCACCTCCGGCCCTGCGTACCCGGCCCAAAGGCGCCTCGCCGGCCACCAACTCGTCGATGCTCCTGCGGACCGTCATCTCCCTGCCCCGGGCCGCCCGCGCGACCGCCCGGATACCGCCGTGGCCCAGGATCCTGGCCTCGGCCCCCATCATCAGCCGCCGCTGTCGCTCGTCGAGGTGTGGGAACAACACCCCACAATTGATGGCCAGTTGATCTCGAGTCTCGTGAGGTATGCCCATACCACGTGAATGAGCTCGCCCGCGGAAAACAACACGTTGATTCTCTGCGAACGCTTAGAGCTCGTAACAGGATCTTGCTGAGGTGCCCTGGTCGGGCACGACCGATGCGGGTATTCAGAATGCACGGACCATGAACTGTGGGCTTGGTCGGGCTACCGGGCTGGTACGGCCTCACGCCACATCGGCCACACTGACACCCCGCCGTGCGGCAGGCGCAGCTCGCGGCGCACGGTGAAGCCGAAATGCTTGTAGAAGGGGATGGTGTCGATCGTGGATGCCTCCAGGTAGGCCGGTGCCCCCGCCGCGTCGGCGAGGGCGAGTCCGGAGCGGAGCAGCGCGGCGCCGTGGCCCTGCCCGCGGGCGGCGGGGTCGGAGCCGATCACGGCGAGATACCAGTGCGGCTCGCTCGGCGTCTCGGCGCTGATCACCTCGTAGCTGTCCTGCAGCACGCTGGCCTGGTCGCCGAAGACGTCCCCGAGCTTCTCCAACAGCTCGGGGCCGGGCTCCCCGGCGCCGTCCCCCTTCGGCGGGAACCAGAAGGCGGCGCCGCCGCCGGTCGTTTCGCACCTGCCGTGGGGCCCGTAGTGAAGGTCGTGGAGGGCAGTGAAGTACCGCGCGAGCAGTTCGCTTCGCGTGCCCTCGTCCGGAAGGAGCCATTCCAGCATGGGGTCGTGAGCGAAGGCCCGCGCCAGGGTCCTGCTCACGTCAGGGACGTCATCGGGCGTGACCGACCTGGGAGTTGATGTGATCGCCATATCTCGATTGTGCAGATTGGCGATCAAAGGGGTGTAAGAGCTCGTACCAGGAGCAGGATCCCGCCTTCCTGAGGCGCCTCCAGCAGATCATGCTGCAGGCCAACGAGAGCAAGGCGTCGTGGAGTTCGAGCGTCGTTCCCACCGGACGGCGAGGCGCTTGAACTGGTGGAGCAGGGCGAAGGTCCGCTCGACGACGTAGCGGAATGTGCCCAGACCCTTGATATTCGGGGCACCCTTGCGCGAGACCACGGGCATGATCCGGCGTTTGTGCAGTTCACGACGGACGGCCCGGGAGTCGTACGCCGTGTCGCCCAGCACGGGGTCGGGGCGGTGGCGGGGGTGGCCCTGGCGGCCGGTCACGGGCGGGATGCCGTCGACCGGGGCGAGGGTCTGGATGATGGCGTTGACGTTCGCCGCGGTGGTTGTGACGTGGAGCGGGGTGCCGCGTCCGGCGCAGATCGGGCGGTGTTTGCTGCCCGTCTTCCGGCGGTCTACCGGCGACGGGCCGGTCTCGGCTCCCGCCCTTTCGTGCGGATGGGGGAGCCGTCCACGCACGCGCGGGACCAGTCGAGGTCACCGGCCGCGTTCAGTTTCGCGAGCAGCATGTGCTGCAGCTGCTCGAAGACCCCGGCCTGCTCCCAGCGCTCCAGACGCCGCCAGCAGGACTGTTCGGAGCCGAACCCGAGCTCCGGGGGCAGGAGTTGCCAGGCGATGTCCTGGTGCAGAACGTACAGAATGTCCTGCAGGCACAATCGGTCCGGCACCGGCTTCGGCCCTGACGACCGCTCCGGCCAGGACGGCAGTAACGGTTCGATCAGCGCCCACAAGTCGTCATCCACGATCCACGGCCGAGTCGTCACACCCACCCGAACGGTCAGATCGTCACGACAGTCACGCCCGGCTAGGACCGTTCAGCACGATCCTGTTACGAGCTCTTAGGGCGTGCATCGGCTGCTGTTGACCCAGTCAGCCACGGCCGCGGCGACCTCCGCAGAACTGCGGCCTGTAGTGGTGAACTCCCGGTCCACCGCGGCCCGGAGCTCTTCCGCGTCCTTGACCGCCTCCTCGATCTGGCCGGACTCCCAGCCCCGAGCGGCAAGGCGGGCGCGCCGGTCGGCGTCGGTGCAGTCCAGGCGCGCCCACACAACACACGGCAGACCCACAACATCCGCGGCCGCGCCGGCCCATTCGTCGGGCGTCAAGGGGCACAGGAGCAGCACCGGCCTGCCGCCTCGGAGCATCATCGCCGCGATCCTCACCCAGAGCCTGTTGTAGGCGGGCCACACGGCACTCGCCGAGGACGAGGTGATGTCGATGCCCATCAGGCTGCCGTCAGGTTCCGGCAGCTCATCGAAGTCGGCGGCGCCGAACGGATAGGTCCTCACATGCCGCAGAAGCGTGGACTTCCCCGCTCCGGGAGCACCAGTGATGATGTGCAGCGTCGACAAACCCGCTTCGCTCCGGTCCTCAGTGGTGTGTGCCAGTAGACCCTCGCCATTTTACTGATTGCTTCAAAATGCCTTCCGGAGTCGGCGAAGGCCCTCGGCTTCGACTCGGGTTGCCGCCACGGCCCGGAGCCGAGCAGAGCTTCGGCGCGGGCCGAGCCGACGAAGACATGGAGTGTCGGGGCCGGTCACGACGCTGCAGCACAGGTTTCACCCGTACCACCGCTGGTCCGGGCACGCCCAGCGCCCCGACACGGACGGGCAGCAGAATGCCAGCACCAGAGACGCCCACGGGAGCCGAGTCCTCATGGCCGACGTGCACGGCAAGGGCTGCCGGTCCGACAGCTGCCCGCAGCCAGCAAAATCCCTCCGTGGCAAGGCAGCTATGGAAGAGCTGCACCGGTGAGCAGCAGGTCGCGACCGGGGCAGGTTGCCTTCCCTTCGCCACGTACAGCCCGTGGAGGGGAGCGCGGATCAGAGGCCCGGGGGCGAGGATGCCTACTCTGCCGCCCGCGGCCGTACCAGGTGGCGTGGTGACGAAGGCGATCCGGTCGGCGCCGATGACGGCGGTGACCGCTTGCCATTGGCAACGACGTGGTCGGCGCCCAGGTCGCCCTTGTCCGGCGAGTGTGTGATCGCGATGGTCTCGAAGCCGGATGCCTTGACCACCTGCAGGGCCATCTCTAGACGATTGATTCCCAGGTCAGTGGTCGCAGGTTGGCAGCGAATGGATGAGCGGTCCGCCTGGCTTGCGGTTGTGTCAGATCGCGGTCGAACTGGACCAGCTGCGGGCGGGGTGACGCACCTCGCGCCGCATCTGCTTGAATGCGGCCCAGCCTGCCGTCCGTCACCGGGAGACCCGTATGCGTCGAACGCTCGCAGTGACCACACTCGCCATCGGGCTGGTGCTGGTCGGGTGTTCCGAGGAGTCGGAGCCGATCACCGGCAAGTGGATCGCGGACGGGCCGCAGCCGCCGGGTTACTCCGACTTCGCGGACCGGGCAACGATCCACGTCGACAAGAACAACAAGGCCGTACTCGGCACCTCGCCGATGAGGCTGTGCGGAGACGCGAAGGTGACAGACAAGGAAACGGGCGACGGAGACGGCGCCACGTACCGCATCGCGTTCAGTTCCGCGTGCCTCACGGTCAACGTTCCAACGAGCCTGGAGGTCGTGGTCGACGGGGACACCTTGGAGGCCACTCCCACGGGCCGACGGGACGAGAAGGCTTTCCGGTTCCGGCGCGCCGACTAGGGCCTGTCCGGCGGATCTTGTGACCTCTCTTGTCGGCGTACTAGCTCATCTGCAGAGCGAAGTACGGGCTCAAATGCAGAGGTGT
>NZ_JBHYJI010000039.1:0-89371 GCF_042740435.1 Streptomyces sp. NPDC059002
CACGGGGGGGCTGTTGTCGCCTTCTTGGGGGTTTTGTCGCTTTGGGCCCCCCGCCGAGGGGGCGGCCCCCCCCCGGGTGACCGCCCCTTCCAGCTGCTAAAGGGTTACTTCCCCTTCGCCGCTTCCTTCAGCTTGGAACCAGCCGAAACCTTGACGCTGTAACCGGCCGGAATGTTGATCGGCTCGCCGGTCTGCGGGTTGCGGGCGGTGCGAGCGGCACGGTGGGTGCGCTCGAAGGTCAGGAAGCCGGGGATGGTGACCTTCTCGTCGCCCTTGGCAACGATCTCGCCGACGGTCTCGGCGAACGCGGCCAGCACGGCGTCGGCGTCCTTGCGGGTCACCTCGGCGCGGTCGGCCAGCGCGGCCACCAGCTCACTGCGGTTCATGTTTGTACTCCCGTGTTCTTTTGCCGTTGAGGCGTGATCGAAGCCGATGCTGCCAGGGTCCTCGGACAGTCCCCGGACCCGGGTCTTGCGTCAGACCCTCGCGCCCGATTACGCATCCTGCCCCCACCTGCGGCGGGAAAGCCAATCCAGCACCCTCCGAAGGGCCGCAAGGCTCATGGTCCGCCACCCTAAAGGGGCGTTTATGGCGTCGCGTCACACGACGCGCCGAGGGTCAGGCGGACGTGGGACCCGTCACAGCGGCCCCCGCGGCCTTCGCGGCGGTGCGCACGGCACCGGCGACGGCACCCGCGACCTTGTCGTTGAAGACGCTGGGGATGATGTAGTTCCGGTTCAGCTCGTCCTCGGCGACGACGTCCGCGAGGGCGCCCGCCGCGGCCAGCATCATCTCCGTGTTGACCGTACGCGACTGGGCGTCGAGCAGGCCGCGGAAGACGCCGGGGAAGACCAGGACGTTGTTGATCTGGTTCGGGAAGTCCGAGCGTCCGGTGGCCACAACTGCCGCTGTCTGGCGGGCGATTGCGGGGTCGACCTCGGGGTCCGGGTTCGCGAGCGCGAACACGATCGCGCCGTCCGCCATGGCCGCCACGTCGTCGCCGTTCAGCACGTTCGGGGCCGAGACGCCGATGAAGACGTCGGCGCCGACGACGGCCTCCTTGAGGGTGCCGGTGAGGCCCTCGGGGTTGGTGTTGTCGGCGATCCAGCGCAGCGGCGAGTCCGCGTCGGCGCCGACCAGGTCCTCGCGGTCGGCGTGCACGACGCCGTGGATGTCGGCCACGACGGCGTTCTTGACGCCCGCGGCGAGGAGCAGCTTGAGGATGGCCGTACCGGCCGCGCCGGCGCCCGACATGACCACGCGGACGTCCCCGATTCCCTTGCCCACCACGCGCAGGGCGTTGGTGAGGGCGGCCAGGACGACGATCGCGGTGCCGTGCTGGTCGTCGTGGAAGACGGGGATGTCGAGGGCCTCGCGCAGGCGTGCCTCGATCTCGAAGCAGCGGGGCGCGGAGATGTCCTCCAGGTTGATGCCCGCGAAGCCGGGGGCGATGGCCTTGACGATCTCGACGATGGCGTCGGTGTCCTGGGTGTCCAGGCAGAGCGGCCAGGCGTCGATGCCGGCGAAGCGCTTGAAGAGGGCCGCCTTGCCCTCCATGACCGGCAGCGCGGCCTTCGGGCCGATATTGCCGAGGCCGAGAACGGCCGATCCGTCCGTTACGACCGCAACGGAGTTGCGCTTGATGGTGAGGCGGCGTGCGTCCTCGGGGTTCTCGGCGATCGCCATGCAGACCCGGGCGACACCCGGGGTGTAGATCATGGAGAGGTCGTCACGGTTCCTGATGGGGTGCTTGGACGCCATCTCGATCTTGCCGCCGAGGTGCATCAGGAACGTACGGTCGGAGACCTTGCCGAGGGTGACGCCCTCGATGCCGCGCAGCTGCTCGACGATCTCGTCGGCGTGCGTCGTGGAGGTCGCCGCGATCGTGACGTCGATCCGGAGCTTCTCGTGGCCGGATGCCGTGACGTCGAGGCCGGTCACCGAGCCTCCGTGGGACTCGACGGCCGTGGTGATCTGGGAGACCGCGGTGCCGCTCGCGGGCACCTCCAACCGGACCGTGTTCGAGTAGGAGACGCTGGGCGCCGTTGCCATGGCCGACTTCCTCTGCTTTCACCTTGTAGCTCTTGCCGTCCGATGGTCGCACCTACCGCCGAGTACGTGGTAGCCGCCCCGGATTGAGAACGTTTTGTTCATCGGCCAGTGCGCTGCGTTTTTGGAAACTTGTTTCCACCATACGAGAAGTTGGGGCTTCGCGGAAGGGGCCTCCGGAAACACGGAAGAGGCCCACGTCACGGGGTGACGTGGGCCTCTCTCGTACGTTGATGACACCGACCCGCCATGCTCGCCTCGCGGCAAGTGGTCGCTCGTAGCGACGAAGGTTGGGCCCGGGGGCTTGGATCGGGCCGGTGCCACATCCAAGGTAACAAACGATCCCCGTAAGGCAATTCCCGTCCCTGCGGGCAAAAGTGTTCTCTCGACCGTCAGTCGCGCAGCAGGTCCGGGACGCCGTCCGCGTCGGGCTCGTCGCGCTCCCCGGAGAGGACCGTGAGCTGCTGCGTCGCGCGCGTCAGCGCCACGTACAGGACGCGCAGGCCCGCCGGGGACTCGTCCGCGATCTCCGCGGGCGAGACGACGACCGTCGCGTCGTACTCCAGGCCCTTGGCCTCCAGGCTGCCGAGCGCCACCACGCGCTCGCCGAGCCCGGCCAGCCAGCGCGCCGCCTGCTCGCGGCGGTTCATCGCCACCACGACGCCGACCGTGCCGTCGACCCGGTCGAGCAGCAGCGCCGCCTCCTCGCGCACCGAACGGCCGAGATCCCCCTCGCGTACGACGGAGAAACGGGGCTCCACACCGGTGGAGCGCACGGCCGATGGCGACACCGAACCGGGCATCGCGAGCGCCAGGACCTTGGCGGCCAGCTCCGCGATCTCGGCGGGATTGCGGTAGTTGACGGTCAGGGTGAAGCGGCGGCGCGGGCGGGTGCCGAGCGCCTCGTCGCGGGCCTCGCCCGCCTCGTCCGGGTCGGACCAGGAGGACTGGGCCGGGTCGCCCACCACGGTCCAGGTGGCGTGCCGGCCGCGGCGGCCGACCATGCGCCACTGCATGGGCGTGAGGTCCTGCGCCTCGTCGACGATGACGTGGGCGTACTCGGTGCGCTCGGCGGCGAGCCGTTCGGCGCGCTCGCGCTGGGACTCCTCGCGCTGCGGCATCAGCTCTTCGAGGCCCGTGAGCAGGTCGAGGGGGTCGAGGTCGCGCTTCTTCTTGGGGCGGTGCGGCGTGCCGAGGATCGCCTGCAGCTCGTCGAGCAGCGCCACGTCGTGCACGGAGAGGGCGTCGCGCTTGAGCGAGCGGGCGACCTTGCGGACCTCGCCGGGGTTCAGGACCCGGCGGGCCCAGCGGCCGAGGCGCTTCTCGTCGGCCATCGCCGAGAGCACGCCGCGCGGGGTGAGCTCGGGCCACCAGGCGTCCAGGAAGTGGATGAAGTCGTCCTCGGACGTGATGTCGTCGTCGAAGGAGGAGCGGAGCTCGGCGGCGAGTTCGGGGTCCGTGTGGCGGCCCGCGGATCCCGACTGGGACCACAGGGCGTCCAGGAGGAGCTTGCGGGCGCGCGGGCGCAGCAGGTTGACGGGGGCGGTGCCGCTGAGCGCGTTGCGGCGGATGCGGTTCAGGTGGTCGGCGTCGAGTTCCAGACGGCGCCCGAACGCGACGACGCGTAGGCGCGTGGGAACGGGGTTTTTCGCCTCGCCTTCGGCCTCGGGCTCGTCCTCGCCGAAGGCCAGTTGCTGCGTGCTCGCCATGCGCGGGTGCGGGTTCGCTGTGCCCACCCGTTCCGCCCCAGCGGAACTGCTGCCCACAGCGCTGTCGGTTCCCGCTTCCAGCGCGCCCCGTGCCGCCTTCCTCAGTACCTTCAGCATCCGCGAGGAACCCTTGGCGCGGGCCACCGCCGGGGAGTCGTAGACCGTGGCCTCCACGCCGTCGACCAGGGAGCCGACCGCGCGGATGGCGACCTGGCCCTCCTCGCCGAGGGAGGGGAGCACGCCTTCGGTGTAGGCGACCAGGAGCGGGGTGGGCGAGACGATGAGGATGCCGCCCGCGTACCGGCGGCGGTCCTGGTAGAGGAGGTAGGCCGCGCGGTGCAGCGCGACGGCGGTCTTGCCGGTGCCGGGGCCGCCCTCCACGTAGGTCACCGAGGCGGCGGGCGCGCGGATCACCATGTCCTGCTCGGCCTGGATGGACGCGACGATGTCCCGCATCGAGTGGCTGCGGGCCTGGCCGAGCGCGGCCATCAGCGCGCCGTCGCCGATCACCGGGAGCGTCTCGCCGTCGAGGAAGGCGGTGATCTCCGGGCGCATCAGGTCGTCCTCTACGCCGAGGACCTTGCGGCCCTTGGAGCGGATGACGCGGCGGCGCACGACCCGGCCGGGGTCGACCGGGGTCGAGCGGTAGAAGGGCGCGGCCGCGGGGGCCCGCCAGTCGATGACCAGCGGCGAGTAGTCCGCGTCGAGCACGCCGATGCGGCCGATGTGCAGGGTCTCGGCGATGTCGGCGGTGTTGTTCTCGCGGACGGCGCCCTCGGCGGGCTCGGTCGCGGTGTACGCGCCGTCGGGGCCCTTCTTGCCGTCCTTGCCCTGGAGCAGGTCGATGCGTCCGAAGAGGAAGTCCTCGAACTCGTTGTTGAGCCGGTTGAGATGGACCCCGGCGCGGAAGACCTGCGCGTCGCGCTCGGCGAGCGCGCCCGGCGTACCGACCTGGGAGCGCTTGGCAGCGTCGTTCATCAGGAACTCGGCCTCGTGGATCTTCTCCTCGAGACGTCGGTAGACCTGGTCGAGATGTTCCTGTTCGACGCTGATCTCGCGGTCGCGTACGTCGGCCACCGAGGCCCCTTTCAAGACGTGCTGCTCGCCCGTACTGAGCAGCCGTCCACCGTACGCGAAAGGGGCCCTTCTTGTGCACTTGTCGGGCGCGGCCGATTCCGCCCCGCGCCCGCTACACGTCCACCTTGACCAGCCGGTCGCCGTCGAAGGTGGTCACCTCGAAGTGGTCGATGTCGTTGCGGTCCATGGCCGCGCCCCCATGGACGTACAGGGGACTGCGCGCCCACTTGTTCGGGCTGTCCTTGATGCCGTAGCCCCACTTCGGCACCGACCAGGTGGACACGGTCTCCTTCTCGCCGTCCTTGCCGACCGCGATCAGCGAGCACTTGAGGGGGCCCTTGACGTTCTTCAGCTCCAGGACGGCGTGCGTGCCCCAGGCCTTCCGCTCCGTGCCGACCGTGGCGGTGACCTTCGTCGTCCGGTCGGTGGCCCGCGACTTCTCCTCCATGTGGTGGAAGAAGGCGTCCTCGGCGGGGCTCGACGGGTGCGGGTCGGCCGCGACCTCCTTGGTGGCGCCGTCGTCGGTCACCGCGAGGACCGTGAGCGGGCCCCCGACGATCAGCGCGGCCGCCGCGGCGACCAGGTACAGGCCGCGCCTGCGCCGGTGGTCGCGCTTGAGCGCCACCTCGTCGACGAGGCGTTCGGCAAGCCGCGGGCTCGGCCGCGCGGCGAGCTGTTCGCCGATCGCGGGTACGCCGCGCGGTCCGGGGAAGTCCGCGAGCGCGGCCAGCATCGGTTCCATGCCGGAGAACTCCTCCAGCTGGTGCTGGCAGACCTCGCACGTGGCGAGATGCACCTCGAACCGTGTCGCATCGGCGTCGTCCAGGATGCCGAGGGCGTAGGCGCCGACGGTCTCGTGGATGCTGTCGTCCTGCCGCGCGCCATGGCGGCCGTAGGACTCGGTCATGCCGTCACCCCCCGCTCCTCGAGCGCCAGCTTCATCGAGCGAAGCGCGTAGAAGACCCGCGAACGGACCGTGCCGCTGGGGATGCCCAGCGTCTCGGCCGCCTCATTGACCGTACGCCCTTTGAAGTAGGTCTCGACAAGTACCTCTCGGTGAGCGGGAGTCAGGTCCTCCAGCGCGTCCGAGAGCGTCATCAGCCACAGCGCCTTATCGATCTCGTCCTCCGCGGGGATGACCTCCAGCGGCGACGGATCGACCTCCTGCGGCCGGGCCTGCCGACTGCGGTGGCCGTCGATGACGATGCGCCGGGCGACCGTCACCAGCCAGGGGCGTACCGAACCGGTCGCCCGGTTGAGCTGACCGGCGTTCTTCCAGGCACGGATGAGCGTTTCCTGTACGACATCTTCGGCGCGCTGCCGGTCCCCCGCCACCAGGCGGAGCACATAGGCGAGAAGTGGACCCGCGTGCTCGCGATAGAGCGCACGCATCAACTCCTCGTCCGGGCCCGTGGGTTGACCGAGACGATGTCGGGGCGGCTGCGGGCGTTCATCGGCCACGGCGGAATCCTTGCGCACGCGTACCTCCGGTGTCCGCGCTTCGGGCGCGTCGGGCGGGTCTCACGACGGAGGTACGTAGCCGGGACGAGCCGTGTTCAACGCGCGGGAACGTCACTGCGGCTACGTCCGTGCGAGCGCCGCCCTGCGACGGTGCCGCGCCACCCGTTCCCGGTTGCCGCACACCTCGCTCGAACACCAGCGGCGGCGCCGCCCGCGCGACGAATCGAGGTACACGATGGGGCAGTTGTCGCCCTCGCACTGGCGCAGCAGCGCGCGGGACGCCGGGTCGGTGAGCAGCTCGACGGCGTCCCTGGCGACGGCGGCGACCAGCGCCGCGCAGCCGGGTTCCGCGCCGAGGACCCGGACCAGGGTGCCGTCCGCGGAGCGCACCGCGCGCGGGGCCGGCGGGGCGGTCGCGGCCAGCGCGTTGACCCGGTCGAGCGCGGCGTCGGCGGGCCGCCCCTCGATCTCGCCGTGCACCAACTGGGCTATGTGGTCGCGCAGTTCGCGGAAGGCGGCGAGCCACTGCGGGCCCGCGTCGGGCAGCCGCGCGGTCGCGGGGACCAGGCCCGCGCCGGTGAGCCAGGCGCGCAGCCGCGCCACCGAGTCGAGCCGTTCCACGGGGTGGTTCGTCGCCACGAGATCCAGGCAGCTACGCCCGGAGTCGAATCGGAGCTCGTACGGAGCCGGGGCCGTGCCCAACGCCATGCGCCTGTCACCGCCTTGGGGGTCACCGGTGAGTGAGTGCCGTTGCGTACCCCCTACAGTGCCCTTCCCCGGGCGGGTCCGGAACCCCTGCCACCGGCGAGACGGCCGCTTATGGCGGTGCGACGCGCGGCCATGGCCGGTGCCGCGCCCGGCCTGTTGACTCCTTCCCATGACACAGGAACGAGTTCCCATGACGCAGGAACGAGCGACGGCACGTCGGGGACGCGGCTCCGCCGGGGCGGTCCTGGGCATCGCGACGGTGGCCATGGGACTGATGGCGGGGACCTTCTACGCCTTCGCGTGCGCCGTGCTGCCCGCGCTCGCCCGCAGCGGGGACCGCGTCTACATCGAGGTCATGCAGCACATCAACGACGTCATCCAGAACCCCGTCTTCTTCGCGGGCTTCTTCGGGGCGCTCGTGTGCACCGCGCTGTCCGCGTGGCAGCTGCGCCGGACGCCGATGCGCCGGTGGGTGTTCGCGGCGCTGCTCGTGTACGCCGCCGCGTTCGTCCTCACATCGAGCGTGAACGTGCCCCTCAACGACGAACTCGCCGCCGCGGGCGACCCGGCGAGGATCGCCGATCCGGGCGCCGTGCGCGAGCGGTTCGAGGACGCGTGGGTGGCGTGGAACGCGGTGCGGGCCGTGCTCTGCACCGTCGCGTCCGGGCTCCTCGTGCGGGCGCTGGTACTGCTCGGCAGGGGCGGCGCGGGTCAGTCGGCGTACTTGGACCCGGCCGCCGGGTCGATCGCGAGCCGGTAGCCGCGCTTGACCACCGTCTGGATCAGATTGGGCGCGCCGAGTGCCGTACGCAGCCGGGCCATCGCCGTCTCCACCGCGTGCTCGTCGCTGCCCGACCCCGGCAGCGCGCGCAGCAGTTCGGCGCGGGCCACGACCCAGCCGGGGCGGCGCGCGAGGGCCCGCAGCAGCGCCATGCCCGCGGGCGGCACCGCCCGCAGCCCGTCGTCGACGAGGACCGCATGGCCGCGGATCTCCAGGCGGCGCCCGGCGATCGGCAACACCCGTGCGCGGGACGGCAGTTCCTGGCAGAGCAGCTGTACGAGCGGGCCGATCCTGAACCGCTCCGGCTGCACGGTGTCCACCCCGAGGGACTGCAACGGCAGCGCGGTGACGGGCCCCACGCACGCGGCGAGCACCTCGCGGCCCAGGGCGGCGAGCAGCTCGTCCTTCATGCCCCGGTCCTCGGCGCGGGCGAGCAGCGAGGCGGCGGCGGGCGCGCTGGTGAACGTCAACGCGTCCACGCCACGGCCGACCGTCGCGTCAAGGAGCCGGTCTACCGGCGCGAGGTCCTCCGGCGGCAGCCACCGGTAGACCGGCACCACCACGACCTCCGCTCCCCCGGCCCGCAGCGCCTCGACGAAGCCGGGCAGCGGCTCCCCGTGCAGCTGGAGCGCGACGCGCCGGCCGGCCACGCCCTGCCCGAGCAGCCGGTCGAGCACCTCCGCCATGGACTCCGACGAGGGCGACCACTCCTCGGTGAGCCCGGCGGCGCGCACGGCGCCCTTCACCTTCGGCCCGCGCGCGAGGAGTTCGACCCCGCGCAGACAGCGGAGCAGCGCCTCGCCGAGGCCCCAGCCGTCGGCGGCCGCCAGCCAGCCGCGGAAGCCGATCGCGGTGGTGGCGACCACGACGTCGGGCGCGTGGTCGATCAACTCCTTCGTCGCGGCGAGGAGTTCGCTGTCGTCGGCGAGCTGCACGATGCGCAGCGCGGGTGCGTGCAGGACGGTGGCGCCGCGCCGCTGGAGGAGCGCGCCGAGCTCGTCGGCGCGCCGGGCGGCGGTCACGCCGACGGTGAACCCGGCGAGCGGGTCGTTCGATGGAGTGGTCGCGTGCATGCTCTGCTCTCGTCCCGCCCGTAGTCCGTGGTGTGTCCGTCCCGCCCGTGGCTCGTGGTCGGCCCGCCCGCGGCCGGTCGCCCGGCGGACGTCCGAGCCTGTCAACGGCGCGTGACGGGCCCGGATCATGCCGATGTCCACGGTGTTACGTCACACCTCTTGCGTCCCACCTCCCATGTCACACCTCGGCGTAGCTGAGCTGCGGCTTCGCCTCCGTGCCCGCCTCGCCCCGCGCGGGGACCACGCCCCGGCGGCGAAGGTATACGGCCCATGTCACCACGGAGCACACGGCGTAGAAAACGAGGAAGGAGACGAACGCCCCGGTTCCCGAGCCCACCGTCTGGAAGGACTGCCGCAGCGCGAGGTTGATGCCGAGCCCGCCGAGCGCCCCGACGGCCCCGATGAGCCCCATCGACGCCCCGGAGAGCCGCCGCCCGTAGGCCGCGGCCGCTTCCCCCGCCAGCCCCTTGCTCTCGGCCTTCGCCTGGAAGATTCCCGGGATCATCTTGTACGTCGAGCCGTTGCCGAGCCCCGTGAGGACGAACAGCGCGATGAACGCGCCGACGAACAGGGGCAACGACTCCCGTACGGACGCGACCACCACCGCACCGGTGGCGGCCCCCATCCCCACGAAGTTCCACAGCGTGATGCGCGCCCCGCCGAGCCGGTCGGCGAGCCGCCCGCCCACCGGCCTGATCAGCGAGCCGAGCAGCGGCCCGATGAAGGTGACCTGCGCGGCCTCCAGCGGCGTGCGCCCGAACTGCGTCTGCAGCACGAGGCCGAAGGCGAAGCTGTACCCGATGAACGACCCGAACGTCCCCACATACAGAAGGGCCATGACCCAGGTGTGCGGGTCGCGCGCGGCGGCCTTGGCGGCACCCGTGTCATTGCGCACGGACGAAATGCTGTCCATGTACCGGAAGGCGCAGACGACGGAGACGAGGATGAACGGGATGTAGATCCCGAGCACCACCCGCGGCCCCCCGCTCGCCCCGATCACGGCAAGCCCCACGAGCTGCACCACCGGCACCCCGATGTTGCCGCCGCCCGCGTTGAGCCCCAGCGCCCACCCCTTCTCCCGCAGCGGGAAGAACGAGTTGATGTTGGTCATGCTGGACGCGAAGTTCCCCCCGCCGACCCCGGTCAGCAGGGCACACACCATGAACGTGGCGTACGACGTCCCCGGCTCCATGACGACGAAGGCGGCGACGGTGGGAAGCAGCAGCAGCGACGCGGCGACGACGGTCCAGTTGCGCCCCCCGAACCGGGCGACGGCAAACGTGTAGGGCACCCGCACGACGGCCCCCACCAGCGTCGCCATCGACACCAGGAAGAACTTCCCGGCCGGATCGATCCCGTACTCGGGCCCCATGAACAGGACCATCACCGACCACAGGCTCCAGACGGAGAACCCGATGTGCTCGGAAAGCACGGAGAACGCCAGATTCCGCCGGGCGACCCGCTCCCCTCCCTCCTCCTTCCAGAACCGCTCGTCCTCGGGGTCCCACCGCTCGATCCACATCACATGCCTCCACGGATAGTCCACGGGTAGCGGCTGATGTGCCCGAAGGTAGGGAGGGCGGGTTTCAGGGCTGTGGCGGGGAGTGACTGGCGGGGAACGTTGCTCTCACCCCGGAGGGGCGGGGGCGGTGAGGGGTCTCTCAGCCGCTCCGCTCACCCCAGGTGCGTGTCCCCCAACGACACCAGCAACCGCCGCAGCGCCCCGTCGAGTGCCGCGCGGTCGCCGGGGGTCAGGGCCGCCAGCATGCGTTCCTCGTTCGTGACGTGGGCGACGACCGCGCGGTCGACGAGGTCGAGGCCCGCATCGGTGAGGCGGACGCGGATGGCGCGGCGGTCGGTGGGGTCGGGGCGGCGTTCGATGAGGCCCTTGCGTTCCAGTTTGTCGAGGCGGTTGGTGATGGCGCCGGAGGTGACCATCGCCGTCTTGATGAGGCCGCCCGCGGTCAGCTCGTGCGGGGCGCCGACGCGGCGGAGCGTGGCGAGGACGTCGAACTCCGCGAACTCCAGGCCGTATTCGACGAAGACCTTCTTCATGCCCTTGCTCAGCAGGTGGTCGGCCCGCTTGATGCGGCCGACCAGGGCCATCGCGTCCAGGTGCGCGAGGTCGAGGTCCGGGCGCTCGCGGCGCCACTGACCGCGCAGCTCGTCTATGGCGTCGGATGCGTCGGATGCGTCGGTCGCGTCCGTGGCGTGCTCGGCGCCCACCACGCACACGACGTCCTCCGTACTCGTATCGGGCCGCTCTGCCGTCCCCTGCTCAGCCATTCCTGCACCTCTTCCTCGCCGGACTTCGCCGGACTTCACCGGACTTCACCGGAGCCAGATCTCTCAACGTTCAGATACTTGACGTTCGCAGATCTGGGGTCCATATTTATCTCAACGTTGAGAATAACAGCGTTCAGGGGAACAGCGAGGGGAAGCGTCATGTCCAGCAGTGCGAGCACCGGCACCAGCACCGGCACCACCTCCGTGGAGCGACCGGCCTCGGGACCGGCTCCGGCCCCCGGCCCCCGCACCTCCGTCAAGGCCGCCGCCGGCATCGCCGCGCTCGCCGCCATCGGCCCGGCGACCTGGGGCACCACCTACGTCACGACCACCGAACTGCTGCCCCCCGACCGGCCGTTGCTCGCCGCCGCCCTGCGCGCGCTGCCCGCGGGCCTCATCCTGCTCGCGCTCACCCGGCGCCTGCCGCGCGGCGACTGGTGGTGGAAGGCGGCCGTCCTCGGAGTGCTCAACTTCGGCGCGTTCTTCCCGCTCCTCTTCTTCGGCGCGTACCGCCTGCCCGGCGGCGTCGCCTCGACGATCAGCGCGGTCATGCCCCTGCTCGTGGCGGGCTTCGGGATCGGCGTGCTGAAGGTGCGGCCCACCCGCCGCACGCTGCTCGCGGGACTCGTCGGCGTCGCCGGTGTCGCCCTGCTCGTGCTGCGCGGCAGCGCGGCGGTCGACCTCGCGGGCATCGTGGCGATGCTGACCGCGACCACCCTGATGGCACTCGCCGTGGTCCTCAGCAAGCGCTGGGGCCGCCCCGAAGGGGTCTCGCTGCTGACGCTGACGGGCTGGCAACTGACCGCGGGCGGACTCGTGCTGGCCCCCATCGCCCTCACCGCGGAGGGCCTGCCCGACCACTTCACCGGCGCCAACATCGCCGGGTACGCCTACCTCGGCATCATCGGCACGGCCATCGCGTACGCCCTCTGGTTCCGCGGCATCGAACGCCTCCCCGCCTCCTCGGTCGCCTTCCTCGGCCTGACGAACCCGGTCGTCGCCACGCTCGCGGGCCTGGTGTTCCTGGGACAGACGCTGACCGTGTGGCAGCTGGGCGGCCTGGTCCTGGTCCTCGCGAGCGTGCTGCTCGGGCAGCAGCGCCGCGCGGCACAGCGCGCGTGACTCCGCCCGCTCCCCCTCTTCAACCCCACCGCCCCACCGCCCCGTTCACCCAGAAGGAGCCCACCCCATGCGCATCACCGTCTTCGGAGCAGCCGGAAACGCAGGCAGCCGCGTCGTCGCCGAGGCACTGTCCCGCGGTCACGAGGTCACGGCCGTGGTCCGCGACGCGGCCCGCTTCACGGAGCTGCACCCCGACGCCATGCACCGCACGGGGGACGCCGGGATCCCGGACGACGTAAGGAAGGTGAGCGAAGGACAGGACCTCGTCGTCAACGCCACAAGACCGGCCCCGGGCCGCGAGCACGAGCACCCCGTCATCACCACGTCGCTCCTCACCGGCCTCGCGGGCACGGGAATCCGCCTGCTGGTCATCGGCGGCGCGGGCAGCCTGACGGTCCCCGGCACGGCGGGGCGCGCGGCCATCGACGACCCGCGGTACGTCCCCGCGGCCTGGCGCCACATCGCCGCGGCGTCCAACGCCCAGTACGACGCCGTACGCACGACGGAGACGGACGTCCCCTGGACCTATCTGAGCCCCTCCGCCCTCTTCGAACCGGGCGCCCGCACCGGCACGTTCCGCCTCGGCAAGGACGAACTCCTGGTGGACGCGGCGGGCAACTCGTCGATCTCCATGGAGGACCTGGCGATCGCGCTCCTGGACGAGGCGGAGCGTCCGGCGCATCACCGGGGACGGTTCACGGTCGGGTACTGAGTCCCGCTCGCGCCCCGGACGCCCACGCCCCCGACCCTCGTGCCCCGGACGAGGAAGGGGGCGGTCGCGCGCCCGCCGGCGCACGACCGCCCCCTCACCCTGCTGGTGGCTGCCGCCTACTTCGCAGCGAACTTCCAGACGACCGGCTCGCCGTCCTCCTTCGCGGCCCAGTGGACCTCGAGGGACTTCGAACCCGCCGGGATCAGGTACGTCTCGCACAGGACGTGGCTCTCGCCCTGCTTCCAGCCCTCGAGGTCCAGCTTGTCCTCGCAGCCGGGCGCGTCCTCGGCCGCACCGATGAGGAGGCCGCCGCGGGTGCCGTCCGCGTAGATCTCCGTGGTGTCCGCGACGTCCGGGGTGTCCTTGAGCGGGGCGCCGCCCTTGTGCGTGTACTTCAGGTGGGCGACCGCGGGGACCATGCCCTTGGCCTTGCTCGGGTCCTGGACCAGCTTCTTGGTCTCGGCCTCGGTGCCGACGTCGATCTTCTGGGCGGCGACGTCGTAGGTGACGACGGCGTCGCCCTCCTTCACCTTCCCGGTGGTGCTGTCACCGGCCGCGAGGGCGGGGGCTTCCTTGGGCTTGGTCTGGGACTTGGGGGCGTCGGCCTTCTTGTCCTCGGACTTGTCGTCGTCACCGCCGCCGCAGGCGGTCAGCGCGAGGGCGAGCACGGCGACGGGCGCGGCGACGCGCAGCGCGGTCTTCTTGCAGAGCAAAACGATCTCCCGGCAGGTGTGGGGCCCCGCCGCATGACGTGCGGTGTTCCCACGCGTGCGGCCGGATGAGATCGCCAGCCTAGGAGGGGGCTGTGTATCGCGTCGAGGCCGTTACAGCCGCCAACCGCATGCACATTAGCGATAGTTACGTACGTCGCAGATATCGCCGAAGGGTTAGGGAGGTCGCGGTTCGCCTGAGCGAATCGAGCATCAAGGCACCGTCAGGCGCGGTCGAACCGCAACCACCCCTCACGCCCGAACTGCCGCCCATCCGCGGATATTTCCCCTCACCCCGCACCTCCTCCACCCCTCGTAACAGTTGCGCAACGCGTCGGTACGGTCACCACCCGCCACACACATCCTTCAGCGTGCGCGGAACCCCTTGCCCGCCTGCCCCGCCCCGTTCGGCCACAGCCGCGGCCCCCGCTTCGCCGCCAGGTCCTCGACCCAGCCCACGGCCACCACCATCAGGCCGGTCAACGGCCAGACCAGCAGCGTCATCCACAGCATGTACGTCGTGTCGAGCGCCGAGCTCCAGCGTTCGTCCCCCATGAACGGCAGGTCGTACGCCATGTCGATGACCGGCACCGTCGCCATGATGAGGACGTTGTGCCAGAGGTAGATCGTGACCGCCCTGTTGTTGGAGAGCGTCACCAGCTTGTCCCACCTGGCGAGCTTCCCCGGCAGCTCCTGCCACGACGGGGCGTAGGTGAGCAGGATGACCACGAAGCCGAGCGACCAGGTCGCCTGGGCCAGCGGAATGTCGTTCAAGTCCCAGCCGTCCGGACCGAGATGGCCCGAGGCCCACCACAGGCCGAACGCCATGATCAGGGCCGAGACCGACACCGCGAGATAGCGCGGGACACGGGCGAGCAGGCCGTCCTGGTGGGCGAAGCCGAGGACCCAGCAGCTGCCGTACACCGCGAAGTCCGAGACCGCGTTGCCCGTCTCGCCGGGGATCGTGACGAGGCCCGTGCCGACCACCGCGGTCAGCGCGAGCGGCGCGAGCAGCGTCGCCCACGGGAACCTGCGGAACGCCCGGAGGAGGAGGGGCGAGGCGATCACGAACCACAGGTACGCGCGGATGTACCAGAGCGGACCCGCCGCCTGCGCGGGCCAGGTGTCCTCCAGGAGGCCCGCCTTGTCGCCCAGGTGCCAGGGGAACGGCGGCGCGCCCACCGGGAACACGTAGGTGAGCAGGGACACCAGACCCCAGGTGCCGCCGTGGTCGGGGTCGTCGCCCACGCTCCAGCCGCCCGCGAAGAGCAGGAGGAGCACCGCGGCGCTGAACACCCACAGGGGAGGCAGGAGCCTGCGGATGCGTCCCCTGATCACTCCCCACGCGGGGCGCTTCAGGGAACGCGCCATCAGCGAGCCCGCCAGCGCGAACATCACGCCCATGGAAGGGAAGACGATCGTCAGCCAGGCCCACCCGAAGAGGTGGTAGACGACGACGCGGACGAGCGCGAGCGAGCGCAGGAGGTCCAGGTAGCGGTCCCTGCCGGGCTTCTTGGGAGCGGCGGCCCGGGCCGCGGGAGCTTCCGTCGGCATCTGCGGCAGCGGCCGCGTCCCACCGGGTACGTAACCGTGGCTCATGCGACGGGCCTCCGGTCATGGCCGCCCGTCCGCTGCCGCGGGATGGCACCGGGCGCCTCCACCACTCCCGTGCGCCGGAGCTTCTGCCAGCGAAGACGGCCTCCGGTGAGCGCGGTGATCCAGGACTGCAGCAGCACGACGTACATCAGCTGCCGGTAGAGGATCTGCTGGAGGGGCAGCGAGATCAGATGGGTCATCCGTTCGCGGTCGAGGCGGAAGGCGTACGCGGCGCACACCGCCTGGATCGCGAGGACGCCGAGCCACGCGGCGACGGTCTTCTGGGTGGGGCCGAAGACCAGGCCGTAGAGCAGGAACACGTCGATGAGCGGTGCCAGGAGCGGGGCGAGCACCATGAAGAGGGAGACCAGCGGCAGGCCGACCCGGCCGAAGCGGCCGGAAGGGCCGCCCTCGACCAGCGCGCGGCGGTGCTTCCAGATCGCCTGCATCGTGCCGTACGACCAGCGGTAGCGCTGGGACCACAGCTGCTGGACCGACTCCGGGGCCTCGGTCCACGCGCGCGCGTTCTCCGCGTACACGACCCGCCAGCCGTCCCGGTGCAGGGCCATCGTGATGTCGGTGTCCTCGGCGAGCGTGTCGTCGCTCATGCCGCCGACCCGTTCGAGGGCCGAGCGCCGGAACGCGCCGACCGCGCCGGGGATGGTCGGCATGCAGCGCAGCAGGTCGTACATCCGGCGGTCGAGGTTGAAGCCCATCACGTACTCGATGTGCTGCCAGGCGCCGATGAGCGAATCGCGGTTGCCCACCTTCGCGTTGCCCGCGACGGCGCCCACGCGCGGGTCGCCGAAGGGCTGCACCAGTTCGCGTACGGTCGACTGCTCGAAGACGGTGTCGCCGTCCATCATCACGACGATGTCGAAACGGGCGTTCATCAGGCCCCTGTTGAGGGCCGCGGGCTTGCCCGCGTTGTGCTGGCGCACGACGCGTACGTTCGGCAGGTGCAGGCCCTCCACGATGCGGGCGGTGCCGTCCGACGAGCCGTCGTCGATGACGATCACCTCGATGGGGTGGTCGCCCGCCATCAGTGAACGGACCGTCGCCTCGATGCACTTGGCCTCGTTGTACGCCGGGACGAGGACGGAGACCGGCTCCGTGACCTGCGGGCCCCACCGGAAGTCCCGCCTGCGCACCCGGCGGGCGTGCACCGCGGAGAGCAGCAGCATCAGGCCGAAGCGGGTGAAGACCAGGACGCCGATGACGGCGAGCGCCACGACGAGGCCGTCGGTGATGTGCTCCGAAGCGCCGACGAGGAAGATCCAGGCCTTGCCCTTCCACAGGTCGACGCCGGTGACCGGGGTGTGCGCGCTGGGTGCGTCGAGTGCCTCGGTGAGGTTCCCGAACTCGTAGCCCTTCTTCTGGAGTTGGGGCACGAAGCGGTCGAGCGCGGCGACGGTCTGCGAGCGGTCGCCGCCGGAGTCGTGCATGAGGACGACGGCGCCCTTGCCGCCCTGGGGCGTGGCCCTGCGGATGATCTCGTCGACGCCGGGGCGCTGCCAGTCCTCGCTGTCGGTGGTGTTGACGACGGTGAGGTAGCCGCGACCGCCGACGTACTTCGTCACCGGGTACGACTTGTCGTCCATCGCGTCCGCGAAGGACGAGTACGGCGGCCGGAACAGCGAGGTCCGGATGCCCGCGGCGCCCGCGAGCGCGAGCTGGTTCTGCGAGAGCTCCCAGTCGATGCGGCTCGTGGACTGGTAGGAGAGATCGGGGTGGTTGAAGGTGTGCAGGCCCACCTCGTGCCCCTCGTCGACCATGCGCCGGACGAGGTCGGGGTGGCGCGATGCCATGGTGCCGGTGACGAAGAAGACGCCGTGCGCGTGGTGTTCCTTCAGGACGTCGAGAACCTTGGGCGTCCACTCCGGGTCGGGCCCGTCGTCGAAGGTCAGGACGGCCTTGTGGTCGGGCACGCTCAGCGTGGTCTCGCGGCCGCCCCTGGTGTCGATGACCGGGCCGCCTTCAAGGATCTTCTCCGGTACGTGTGCGGTGGGCGCGGGCGGCCGGACGCGGTGGTCGGCGAGGATCTCGCTGTGCACGTACCCGCGCAGCATCAGCATCGCGAGCAGCGCGACGAGGAGCAGCGAGGGCAGCAGATACCGCATGGGCAGGCGGCGGCGCCGGGAAGCACTCGGGGCGTGACTGTTCCGGGAGCGGCCGGAACGGCCCCTGTTGGTACGGGAGTTCATCGCCGGGCGTCCCCCGACGAGGACTGGGCGCCCGAGGCGGACTGCGTGGCGGGAGAGGTGTATCCGACGGGGACCTCACCGCCACCACCGCCACCGCCGCCGTCGCCATTGCCGCCGTTGCCGCCCGGCTCCGGGCTCTGCGTGGGCGGGCCGGTGGGCGGGTCGGTCGGGGTGGTGGGATCCGGGTCCGGGTCCGTGGTGGCGCCGGTCGGGTCCGGGTCGGGACCGCCGTCGCCCGTCGGGCCGGGGCCGGGGTCGGGCCTGCCGTCGTCCGTGGGGTCGGGGTCGGCCGATGTGCCGGGCCTGCCGCCGGTGTCGCCGTCGGCCGAGGGGTCGGGACCGCCCGTGGCACCGGGCTCGGCCGTGCCTCCGGCCTCGTCCGTCCCGCCCGGCGAGGGTGTCGTACCGGACGACACGGACGGCGCGATGGCGTCCGCGGGGCGGTCGGGCGTGTCCACCTTGCTCGCGGGGCGGTCGTCGTCGGGGCCCTGCACCGGCAGCCAGGGAGCGCTGGAGTTCCCCGAGAGCAGGGTGCCGACGATGATCACGGCATAGACCGCGCAGGCGATGCCGACCACCATCCCGACGCGGCGGTATCTGCGGCCGCGGCGCCCCGTCTCGTCCACGAACACGGGACCCTCGGCGGCCGCGCCCGCCCCGTCCTGACCGGGTTCGGCGGGCAGGTCCGCCACCTGCCGTCCCAGTCCGTCGATCTGAACGGTGACCTCGTTCGGATCATGAGTGTGACCTGGAAGGTCATCTTCTCGCCACGTTTGCATGCGTACGCACAACCCCCCACATAACCGGCTTGGGTGCGCATACGACCCCGGGCGCCTGCCGTCCGAACCGGGCCCCCACCCGGTCCGAGCGCTCCCCTCATCACGCTGCGCCCGCGCCATGAACGTAGCGCCGACGGTGACAGGAGGAGCCCTCCGTCAGGTGCGACTCATCATGATGAGTGCATCCTTGGCGGGAACCCATCCATCCGAGGGCTTCTCCAGCCATCCTTCCTCCGCGGCAAGCTCCGCGGCAGCGGCGCGCAAAGCGGTAACTCCCGGATGAACCAGACTCTTTCGCCACACGAGCGACACGGGTGACAGCGGAACGGGGTCGACCAGCGGCCGCAGCACGGCGCCCGGCATGGCCGGAAAGCCCACCACGGCCAGGACCGGATTCCGCTTTTTGGCCATCAGCCGCCCGAACTCCTCGGCGCCGACGGCGAGCGGCGCGGGTGGCGCGATCTCGATGCCCCGCCCCTCGAAGAGCAGGGCCGCGAGATCGGTCCACTCCGGAGTACGGGGATTGCCCGCCCCCGCGTACACGCTCTCGCCCGCGAGCGCGGCCAGCGGCACCGCGTCGAGCGCCGTCAGCGGATGCCCGTCGGGCAGCAGCACCGCCATCGGCTCGTACCGCACGGGCTGCTGGTCGAGTCCGGCCCGCAGCGCCGGGTCGAGCCCCGCGAACCGCCCGAAGGAGACGTCGAGACGCCCGGCCGCCATCTCGGCGGCGGCGCCGGTGAGTCCGCTCTCGAACCGGGCCATCAGCTCGCAGTCCGGGGCGAGTTCACGGGCCCGCTCCAGGACGCGCCCCGAGATCAGCCCCGGGCTGTTCAGATCGACGAGCAGCGGCCGCGCCGCGCCCGTGAAGGCGGCGACCAGGTCCTCCTGCGCCGCGAGGACCCGGCGCGCGTACGGCAGCAGCCGCTCGCCGTCGGCGGTCGGCGTGACCTGCCGTGTCGTACGGACGAACAGCGCGACGCCCAACTCCCTCTCCAGGCGCCGCACATCACGGCTCAGCGCCTGCTGTGCGACATACAGCCGCCCGGCGGCCCGGGTGAAGTGCAGCTCCTCCGCGACCGCGACGAAGGCGCGCAGGAGTCGGGGGTCCACGTCACGGCGTACGACTGGCTCTGCGGTCATCGCAGGAACCTACAACGGAGGCGCGTGAATGGGCACCCAGAAGGTGTTGGACCCCGCCGAACACCCCAGGTGAGGCTGGGTCCATGCCCCGCGACACCTCCGGCCGCCCCCTCCGCAACCCCTACGCCCGGCTCTTCGCGATACCCGGCGCCACCGCGTTCACCGTCGGCAACCTCATCGCCCGCCTGCCCATGGGCATGTTCAGCGTGAGCGCCGTGATCATGATCTCCGGGGCCCGCGGTTCGTACGCCCTCGCAGGCGCCGTCACCGCGACGGGCCTCGCGGCGACCGCCGTCGTCGCGCCGTGGACCGCGCGGCTCGTGGACCGGCACGGGCAGGCGCGCGTCGCCGTCCCCGCCACCGCCTTCGCCGCGCTCGGCTCCCTCTCGCTGCTGCTCTGCGTGCGATACGGGGCACCCGACTGGACCCTGTTCGCCTCGTACGCCGCCACCGCCACGACACCCAACACGGGCGGCATGTCCCGGGCCCGCTGGGCGCATCTGCTCAAGGGGGACGACCAGGCGGTGCACACCGCCAACTGCTTCGAACAGGCCGCGGACGAGCTCTGCTTCATGCTCGGCCCGGTCCTCGCCGCCTTCCTCTGCGGCGCCCTCTTCCCCCAGGCGGGCACCCTGATCGGGGTGGTCCTGCTGCTGACCGGCGTGCTGGTCTTCGCCGCCCAGCGCGCGACGGAACCCCCGCCCCATGGACGTACGCACACGTCCTCCAAGGCGGCATCGCCCCTCCGCGCGCGCGGGATGCCCGCTCTCCTTGTCGCCTTCCTCGCCACCGGTGCCGTCTTCGGCTCCCTCGAAGTCGTCACGATCGCCTTCGCCGACGCACAGGGGCACAAGTCGGCGGCGGGCGCGGTGCTCGCCCTGCAGGCCGCCGGTTCCTGCGCGGCGGGCCTCGTCTACGGGGCCGCGAAACCACGTGGTCCGCTGGTCCGCCGCCATCTGCTGTGCGGGGCCGCGATGGCCGTCCTGATGACGCTGCCGCTGCTCGCCGTGACGGTCACCGACTCGCTGATCGCCCTCTCCGGAGCGCTGCTCGTCGCCGGGATGGCGACGGCGCCCACGATGGTCACCGGCATGACGCTCGTACAGCGGCGCACCCCCGAGGACCGGCTGAACGAGGGCATGACGCTCGCCGTGACCGGGCTCCTCGGGGGCATCGCGTGCGGCGCGGCGGGCGGCGGCTGGGCGGTGGAGCACCTGGGCACCGCCGCGGGCTACGGGGTGCCGGTGGCCGCCGCCTGCTGCGCCCTGCTGGTCAACAGCGTGCAGGCTTGCGCCACGCGCACTCGAGCGCGCCGTCCCGCTCGGCCCCGCGCGTCCAGCGGGGTCTGACCGGTACGGCCCTGTCCTCGGTCGAGGACGCGAGGGTCACCACGATCGCGTCCTCGACGGCCTTCACCGAAGAAGGCAGGTAGTTGTTGAGGATGATGCTGAAGACCAGTTCACGGCCGTTCTTGTCCTTCACGTAGCCGGACAGCGCGGACACGCCCGTCAACGACCCGACCTTCGCCCGGGCGTTGAGCGCCGCGGGGGTCCCGCACATCCGCGAACGCAGCGAGCCGCCGACGAGCTTGTCGGGGACGCAGGCCACCGACAGCGACGCGTACCAGTCGGCGAACCACGGCTCGCCCCGCACCGCGCGCAGCAGCTTCACGTACTGGTCGGCGGGGGCGAGGTTCTTGCGCGAAAGACCCGAACCGTCGACCTGGCGCAGCGTGCCCGGATCGACGCCGACGCTCTTCAGATAGCCGCCGATCGCCGTGATCCCGTCGCCCCAACTCCCGGGCCTGCCCGTCGCCTTGTACCCCATCGCCTTGGTCAGGGACTCCGCGTGCATGTTGTTCGACAGCTTCATGAACGGGATCAGGAGGTCCTTGAGCGCCATGGAGTCATGGCTCGCGAGCCGCCGCGCGCTCTTCGGCGCGGCGATCCCGGCCCGGGTCGGCCCCGCCACCCGCACGCCGTGCGCGGCCAGCGCGTCACGGAAGACGGCGGCCGCGTACCCGGTCGGCTCCCATACGGTGACCCACTCCTTGGTGGCGTCCCCGCCGACCGGGACGGTGCCGCTGACGGTGATGGTGTTCTCGCCGTGCCGCCGCTCCACGGCGATGGTGTCGTCGCCGCCCGCCGCGACGGTGCTCGCCCGCAGATCGATGTCCACGTAGTCGGTCTTCGGCGTCACGCTCACCCGCGGCGCGTCCCCGGCCCGCCGCCCGGGCGCGACCTCGACGATGACCGTCCCGGTGTCGTAGTCGGTGTCCGGCGCGACGCTCAGGGCGCTGATCTGCGCCGCGTAGTAGGACGACTCGTCGTCGCCGCCCCAGGTGTCGCCGATGCGCCGGTCGTCGAAGCGCGTGTCGTCGGCGACCAGCCGCCCCGAGACCTTCCTGATCCCCGACTCGGCGATCTCCGCGGCGAGTTGGTCGTAGTCCTTGGCGAGCGTCGTCGGATCCCCCGTGCCCCGCAGATACAGATCCCCCCGCAGCACCCGCCCCTGCCGCTCGCCGTCGGCCAGGACGTCCGTGGTGAACCGGTGCCCGGGACCGAGGAGTTCCATGGCCGCGGCCGAGGTCAGCATCTTGGTGCTGGAAGCGGGCACGAGCCGCCCGCTGGGCTGACGCCGGTAGAGCACCTCACCGGACCCGGCCTCGGCGATCACCACACTCGTCGCCGCACCGTCGAGGCGGGGATCCCCGAGAATGCCGTCGACGGCCTCGGGCAGCCCGCTGCGATCAGCGTCCGCCCCGGCCGGCGAACTCCACGAAAGAGTGGCCGCGACCACCCCGGCCACCACGGGCCAGATCCAGCGTCGACGCACGCGGACAGGAACAGGGACGCGTCTCACGGGTCTTCTCATGGCCCTGGAGCATCCCGGAAGACGGGCGAACACAACAGAGGCCCGAAGGTCGTTTCGACCTTCGGGCCTCTGTCTCACATGGGATGACGGTGTCCGGGGGCCAGGCCCCCGGAGTGACGCCTGGTGGAGATGGCGGGAATCGAACCCGCGTCCAACGGTGCGGAATCAGGGCTTCTCCGTGTGCAGTTCGCTGCGATTTTCTCGGCCCCGGTGATCACGCGAACAAGTCGCCGACGGGCCCAGTCACTGTTTGATTTCCTCCTAGGCCCCGTGACCGGGTCTAGAAGTTTAGTTCCCTAGCTGATGCCAGGATCCGGGTCGGGAACAGCCCCGGGCTGACACTTCGCAAGTCGCTACTTAGGCAGCGAGGGCGAAGGAATCGCGCTTGGTATCGGCGATTATTGGTTGCGACATATGGTTTACGAGATCATTGCCGCTTCCTCGACACGCTTCCCCTGCTTCGACATCCGCTGTCGAAACCGATCATCCCCATGTTGATTTTTCAAAGTGGGTCTTCGACCCGGCGCCCCTGCGGTGAGGGACGTCGTCCATCGTACGTGACCAACGCTGGACCATGCCAGCGTATTCCTGGCGGCTAGGCGATCCCCTGCCTGCGCCGTGCCGCCGAGATCGCGCGGTTCGTCTCGCGGGTGTCCTGCTTCTCGCGCAGCGTCTGCCGCTTGTCGTACTCCTTCTTGCCCTTCGCGAGGGCGATCTCGACCTTGACCCGGCTGTCCTTGAAGTACAGGGAGAGGGGCACGATCGTGTGACCCGTCTCCTGGGACTTCGACTCCAGCTTGTCGATCTCCGCCCGGTGCAGCAGGAGCTTGCGCTTCCGCGTGGCCGAGTGGTTGGTCCAGGTGCCCTGCACGTACTCCGGGACGTGGATGTTGTGCAGCCACGCCTCGCCGCCGTCGATGTGCACGAAGCCGTCCACCAGGGAGGCCCGGCCCATCCTCAGCGACTTGACCTCGGTGCCCATCAGGACGAGGCCGCACTCGTACGTGTCCAGGATGTGGTAGTCGTGCCGCGCCTTCTTGTTCTGCGCGATCATCTTCCGAGCGGGGGCCTTCTCATTGGCCTTGGCCGCCTTGCGCTTTACCTTTTCCTTCGCCATAGTGCGGCCATTTTCGCACTACGAGGGGGGTCCGAGGCCAGTCAATACTGTCTCGGCCCGGGCCTCGGCACCGTCCTCGACCTCCAGGTCGGGGGTGATGCCCTGCCCGTCGACCGCCCGCCCCGAAGGGGTGCGGTAGTGCCCGACGGTCAGCTCGGCGACCGAGCCGTCGGGGAGGCGGGTCGGCATCTGGACCGAGCCCTTGCCGAAGGTCCTCGATCCGACCACGACCGCGCGGCCGCGGTCCTGCAGGGCGCCCGTGAGGAGCTCGGCCGCGCTCATCGTCCCGCCGTCGACGAGCACGACCACGGGTCTGGCCGTGTCACCGCCCCGCTCGGCGTGCAGGGCCTTCTGCTCCCCGCGTACGTCGTACGTCGCCACGAGCCCGCCGTCGACCAGGGCGGACGCCGCGGTGACCGCTTCGGAGACCAGGCCGCCGGAGTTCCCCCGCAGGTCGAGCAGGACTCCGGCGCCCTCGGGGGCCGCACGGACCGCGGTCCGCACGGCCTCTCCGGAGCCCTTGGTGAACGCGGCGACCTTGATCAGGACGGCACCGCCCGCCAGCCCGGTGACCGTGACGGAGTCCGTGGAGAGCCGCGCCCTGTGCACCGTCCTGCTCCACGCGCGCGTGCCCCGCTCCATGCCGAGGACCACCGGAGTGCCCGCGCGGTCGCCGCGCAGCAGGGCGACGACCTCCGTGACGGGGCGGCCCGCGACGCGCTCGCCGTCGACGGAGCGCAGCCGGTCGCCCTCGCGGACACCGGCCTGGGCGGCGGGCCCGTCCTTCTGCACCCGGGAGACCTCGATCTGCCCGTCCGCCGCGCGCCGGGTCCACAGCCCGACGCCCGTGTACGCGCCGTCGAGGGCCTGCTCGAACTCCTGGTACTCGCCCGGGGAGTAGACCGATCCCCAGCGGTCCCCGCTGCGGCTGACGGCGTCCTCGGCGGCCTTCTTGCCGGACTTGCCGTCGGCCATCGCCTCCGCGGCGGCGTCGGTGGCTTCCTTCGCCGCGTCGGGGTCGCCCTCCGGGGGGCCCGCGACGTCCGAACGTACGGAAGGAGGGGAGGATTTCCGGCCTTCGTCCGCCGCGTCGCTCCAGGATCCGGTGGCCGCACCGGTGGCGAGGACGCTCGCGAAGACCAATGTCAGGGTCGCCCCGCGGCGGATGCGGCGGGGACGGGAGAACCGGTCGGCGAACCGGTCGGGGCCTGACATGACGGTGAGTCTAGGACAACGAAGGGCGCCGTACGGCTCGTTGAACCGTACGGCGCCCTGACGTGCTGGGGTCTCTTGTCACACCTTGAGGTACTTGCGCAACGCGAAGAACGCGGCGAGCGCGGGCATGAGGAGGCCGATCGCGAGGACCAGCGGCAGCTTCGCGAGCACGGCGTCCCAGCCGATGAAGTTGATCAGGTTGATCTTCTCGGACAGTTCGAGACCGTGGTCGATCATGAAGTACCGCCCGATGAGCAGCATTCCGCAGGCGACGGCGCCACCGATGAGGCCGGCGACGGCGGCCTCCATGATGAACGGCATCTGGATGTAGAAGCTGGACGCGCCGACGAGCCGCATGATGCCGGTTTCACGTCTGCGGCTGAACGCCGAGACGCGCACGGTGTTGACGATCAGCATCAGCGCGACGACGAGCATCAGCGCCATCACCGCCACGGCCGCCCAGTTCATGCCGTTGAGGAGCCCGAAGAGGTTGTCCAGATAGCCCTTCTGGTCCTGCACGGACTGCACACCGTCACGTCCGGAGAAGGCGGTCGCGACCACCTGGTACTTCTCCGGGTCCTTCAGCTTGATGCGGTACGACTCCTGCATCTGGTCCGGCGTGAGCGAGCTGGACAGCGGGGAGTCGCCGAACTGCTCCTTGTAGTGCTTGTACGCCTCGTCCGCCGACTCGTGCGTGACCGTGTCCACGACGGGCATCTTCTTCAGATCGCCGAGGATCTGGTCCTTCTGCTCGTTCGTGACGGCGCCCTTGGCGCACTTGGGGTCCTGCTCGGCGTCGGCCTTGTTGCACAGGAAGATCGAGACGTTGACCTTGTCGTACCAGTAGCCCTTCATCGTGCTCACCTGGTCACGCATGAGCAGCGAGCCGCCGAACAGGGCGAGTGAGAGCGCTACGGAGACGATGACCGCGAAGGTCATCGTGAGATTGCGGCGGAGACCGACGCCGATCTCCGACAGGACGAACTGGGCGCGCATGGCGGCCTTTCAGTGGATCAGGTGGAACAGACAGCGGTGCGGAATACGGGTCGTCAGTGCTGGTAGCCGTACACGCCGCGCGACTGGTCGCGGACGAGACGGCCCTTCTCCAGCTCGATGACCCGCTTGCGCATCTGGTCCACGATCTGCTGGTCGTGGGTGGCCATCACGACGGTGGTACCGGTCCGGTTGATCCGGTCGAGCAGCTTCATGATGCCGACGGAGGTCTGCGGGTCGAGGTTGCCGGTCGGCTCGTCGGCGATGAGCAGCTTCGGGCGGTTGACGAACGCGCGGGCGATCGCCACGCGTTGCTGCTCACCGCCGGAGAGCTCGCCGGGCATCCGGTCCTCCTTGCCGCCCAGGCCCACGAGATCGAGGACCTGGGGCACGGACTTGCGGATCTCACCGCGGGACTTGCCGATGACCTCCTGCGCGAAGGCCACGTTCTCGCCGACGGTCTTGTTGGGCAGGAGACGGAAGTCCTGGAAGACGGTGCCCAGCTGGCGACGCATGTGCGGCACCTTGAAGTTGGACAGGCGCGCGAGGTCCTTGCCCAGAACGTGCACCTGGCCGTGGCTGGTGCGCTCCTCGCGCAGGATCAGCCGCAGGAAAGTGGACTTTCCGGAGCCGGAGGATCCCACCAGGAAGACGAACTCGCCCTTCTCGATCTCGAGGGAGACGTCCCTGAGCGCGGGGCGGGTCTGCTTCGGGTAGGCCTTGGAGACGTTGTCGAATCGGATCACGGATGCACCACGGGTTGCCGGGGGTAGGTGTGCGTGACCATACGCGAAGCCGGTACGCCAGCGCAGTCGGCGTCCGGAGTTGCGCGGATTGTCTCGGAAGTGCCGGGGCATGTACCTGTCGGAAACCGTCGAGAGGGGGCGGGCCGCGCCGAAATCCGCGGAAGCTGGCACAGTGGTAGGGGGAACGATTGAGTTCCCCGTAGCGTTGGGCAGGCTGAGACTGTGCGGGAGGAGAAGCGCATGACCCTAGACCGGTTGGTATGCGCGAACTGCGCAGCGCCCGTGAGTGAAGGCCGCTGCCCCGTGTGCCGGGCCAATCGCGAGCGCCTGCAGCAGCAGGAAGGGCCCTTCGCGGGGCTCAATCCCGCGACATTGATAGCGCTGCTCGTGGTGCTGATCGCGGCGGTCGCGCTGCTCGCGCACCAGACCGCCTAGGAGCGGCACACAGAGAGTCACGCAGTCGGCACGCATCGTCGGCACAGGCACACGAAAGGGCCCGGAGCTTCGGAAAGCTCCGGGCCCTTCGTCGTACGTCGGTCACGTCGCGTACGCCGGGTACGCGACGCACGCCGTCACCCTTGTCAGGCAGCGGCGCCGCGGTTGCCGACGAGGCGCGGCAGGATGCGGAAGCCGATGCCGCCGGCGATCATCGTCGCGGCGCCGATCAGCAGGAAGGTGGTCTCGGCGGCACCGGTCTCGGCCAGCTCGCCCTTCTCACCCTTGTTGCCGCCCTGCTCGACCGGCTTGGAGCCGGTGTCGGTCAGGCTGTCCTTGCCCTTGCCCTGCTCGACGGGGGTGGAGCCGCCGCCGTCGGGGTCGGTGTCGTTGCCGCCGTTCCCGTTGCCCGGGTCACTCGGCTCCGAGGTGGGCGGGTTGGTCGGGTCCTCGGTGGGGTCCGTGGGGTCCGTCGGGTCCTCGGTCGGCTCCGTGGGCTCCTCGGTGGGCTCCGTCGGCTCCTCCGTGGGCTCGGTGGGCTCCTCGGTGGGCTCCGTCGGCTCGTCCGTGGGCTCGTCCGTCGGGATCACCGTGGGCTCGTCGGTGGGCTCGTCCTCGCCCGGAACGCCCACGTCCACACCGACACCGCTGTCGTCGGCGTGGGCACCGACGCCCACACCGCCGAGGTCCACGCCGACGTCGAGGGCCGAGGCGGCACCCGCGGCGGTCAGCGAGGCACCGGCGGCGATCACCGCACCGGCGGCTATCCGCGCGACACGGATCCGCGTCTTCTTGGTCATCTGGCTGCTACCCCCAGTAGCTGAATCGTCAGTGAGGCAGCGCCCGGGGCGGAATTCTGCGCGGTCGCCGGGGACGATCGATCGGCCCCCACCGCTCACACGCGCCCCAGAAATACGCATGCCGCGCGCTAGCCTTTCCACTTTTCACAGCAGCGTCAAGGTCGTTGCGTGCGCGATGTCCGATATCGGGGTAGTTGACCGTCGTACGGAGATGTGACTGTGACGTAAAAGGCAACTGCCGCCCAATGGGCGGCAGTTGCCTTGTCGATAAAGCCGCTCAGGGCGGTATTTACTTCTCCTGCTGCTTGCGCCAGCGAATTCCGGCTTCCAGGAAGCCGTCGATCTCGCCGTTGAAGACGGACTCCGGGTTGCCGACCTCGAACTCCGTACGGAGGTCCTTGACCATCTGGTACGGGTGCAGGACGTACGAACGCATCTGGTTGCCCCAGGAGTTGCCGCCGTCGCCCTTCAGGGCGTTCATCTTCTCCTGCTCCTCCTGGCGGCGGCGCTCGAGGAGCTTCGCCTGGAGGACGTTCATCGCGGTCGCCTTGTTCTGGATCTGCGAGCGCTCGTTCTGACAGGAGACGACGATGCCGGTCGGCAGGTGGGTCAGACGGACCGCGGAGTCCGTCGTGTTGACGCCCTGGCCGCCAGGGCCCGACGAGCGGTACACGTCGACGCGCAGCTCGCTCTCGTCGATCTCGATGTGGTCGGTCTGCTCGACGACCGGGAGGATCTCGACACCGGCGAACGACGTCTGACGGCGCCCCTGGTTGTCGAACGGCGAGATGCGCACGAGGCGGTGCGTGCCCTGCTCCACCGAGAGCGTGCCGTACGCGTACGGGGCCTGGACGGCGAAGGTGGTCGACTTGATGCCGGCCTCTTCCGCGTACGACGTCTCGTACAGCTCCGTCTTGTAGCCGTGCCGCTCCGCCCAGCGCAGATACATGCGCTGCAGCTTCTCCGCGAAGTCCGAGGCGTCGACGCCGCCGGCCTCCGCGCGAATGGTGACGACCGCCTCGCGGGAGTCGTACTCACCGGAGAGCAGCGTGCGTACTTCCATCTCGTCCAGCGCCTTCTTGACCGCCGTGAGCTCGGACTCCGCCTCGGCGCGGGTGTCCGGGTCGTCCTCCTCCTCGGCCATCTCGAACAGCACACCGAGGTCGTCGATACGTCCTCGCAGCGCCTCGGCCTTCCGCACCTCCGCCTGGAGGTGGCTCAGCTTGCTGGTGATCTTCTGCGCCGCCTCCGGGTCGTCCCACAGGGACGGCGCGGCCGCCTGCTCCTCGAGCACGGCGATATCGGCCCTCATCTTGTCGAGGTCCAGGACGGCCTCGATCGACTCCATGGTCGAGGAGAGGGACTTGAGCTCTTCGGAAACATCGACGACTGCCACGCCTCCAGCGTAACGGCTGCCGCAAGCGGGGCGGTCCCTGCGGGGCTGGGGCGGGGGCCTGGCTGGTCCGGTGCGGGCCGGTGGGTGCGTACCCTGTCCCGCCGCTTCGCGCCGGATGCTTCCCCAACCGCCCGCCCGATTGCCCGGCACCGGGCGGCACTGTAGGGACAGTGGGGCATCCGCCCCACCCGCCGGGGGTACCGGGAAGGACGGTGCGGGGCAACACGCACCAGCGAGCCGCAGACGAAGAGAGCGTCCGGTGCGGAGCAATCGGGCACCGACGGGCCGCAGGCGGAGAAAAGGGCCGGTGCCGGGCAATCGGGCGGGCGGGTGGGTGGGGGAGCATCCGGCGCGAAGCGGCGGGACGGGGTGCCCGTCGGCAGGCCGCAGGCGGGGGCAGGGAGGTTACGGGGCCGGAGGGGCCGAGTTGCCGCTGTCTGCGGGGGGCGCGTCCGCGTCGTCGCCGCTGGTGGCGGCCCACGTACCGATCCCCGCCGCGGCGACGAGCACGACCCCCGCGACCCCGAGCGTGACCCGGCGGCGCCGGGCCGAGGAGCGGTGCTTGGCGGAGCCGGGGCGGGCCGCCCCGGCGGCGCGCGGGGCGCGGGCCGTGCCGCGGGCGCCCCCGGCGAGCTCGTCGGGCCCGGGGACCCGCATGGAGGTGTGGGTGTCGCGGTTGGAGTCGGCGGACGCCGACCCCGGCACGAGGGGCACCGCACCCCGCCGGGGAGCGGCCTCGCGCGGCTCGGGTGCGGACTCCTCGTACGCCTCGTCGGCGGCCGCAGGCTCCGTGTCGGGTTCGTCGACGTCCAGCGGCGGCAGGCCCGCGACGAGCGGCAGCAGCTCCCGCAGGCGCGCGCCGAGCTCGGAGGCGCGCAGCCGGGACGCGGGGGCCTTGGCGAGGCACTGGACGAGGAGCTGCCACAGCTCCTCGGGGATGCCGGGGAGCGGGACCACCGTCTCGGTGACGTGACGGCGGAGAACCGCTCCCGGGTGGCCCCCGCCGAACGGCGTGAAGCCCGCGAGGAGTTCGTACAGGACCGTGGCGAGGGCGTAGATGTCGACGGCCGCGCGCGGCGGCAGGCCCTCGATGATCTCGGGGGCGAGATAGTCCGGGGTGCCGATGATCTTCGTGGCGCGGGTGCGGCGCGGGGAGTCGATGAGCTTGGCGACCCCGAAGTCCGTGAGGAGGGCGGGGTGCGCGCCGCCGGGGCCGAGGGGGCCCTGCATGTCCAGGAGTACGTTCTCGGGCTTGACGTCGCGGTGGACGATGCCCGCGGCGTGCGCGGCGGCGAGGCCGTCGGCGACGTCCGCGACGATGGCGACCGCGGCCTCGGGGGCGAGGCGGCGCTCGCGGTCGAGGCGGGTGCGCAGGTCCGTGCCGCGGACGAGGTCCATGACCAGGGCGAGGTCGTTGCCGTCGACGACGAGGTCGTGGACGCCCACCACGCGCGCGTGGTCGAGGCTGAGGAGCGCGGTGCGCTCCTGGACGAAGCGGCCGACGAGTTCCTGGTCGGAGGCCAGGTCCTCGCGCAGCAGCTTGATGGCGACGGGGCCCTCGGGTCCCTCGCCCAGCCACACCGTGCCGGCGCTGCCACGGCCCAGGATCTGGTGGGCGGTGTACCGGCTGCCGATCTTGCGCGTCAAGACTGCTCCTACGGATGCGTGTTGGCGACAAAACTACGCGGCCTTGCCGCCAACCTTCACTCCGGGAGCAGAAATCACTCTGCAGATGTCGACAAATCCCCAGAGCGGTCCGGGGATTGTCCGCCCCGATGCCCGCTCCGGGCCGAACGGGGCCTAGTTGCCGCCGATCCTGCCCATCCAGCCGCTGACCGTGTCGTACCAGTCCGTCAGCTGCTCCCAGTACCCCTTGGTCGTGCCGATCCAGTCCTGGAGCGGGCTGAATTCCCACACCAGCCAGCTCGCGACGAAGAGGATGACGATCACGAACAGGCAGCCCTTGAGGCAGCCGAGGCCCGGGATCTTCATCCGGTTGGCACTGCGCTGCCGCGGTTCGCGCGCGGGGCGCGGGGCGGGCTGCTGGGGCGGCTGCTGCTGCGGGGGCGCCGCGTAGTGCTGCGGCTGTGGCTGCTGCTGCGGGTGGTGGGGCTGTTGGGGCTGCTGGGGCGCGTACCCCTGCGGCGGGCGCTGCTGCCCGCGCGGCTGCTGCTGCGCGTACTGCTGCGGGCGCGGCGGCTGCTGCTGGGGGCGGGCGACCTGGCGCTGGGGGCGGCGGCGCAGCGGGTCCTGGTCGGGGTCCAGGTAGGCCTGGTACTGGGTCTGTTCGTTGCGGTCGCGGGCCGCCCGCATCTGGTTCTGCCAGGGGTGCGGGTCGTTCGGGTCGCCGCCGGGCGCGTTCTGCGGGACGGGCGGCATGACGGCCGTCGGGTCGGCGGCACCGCGGTTGTTCGGCAGTACGGAGGTGGGGTCGGCGTCGCCGGGACCGCCGGTGCTCTGCATGACGCTGGTCGCCGCGTTCGGGTCGTACGAACCCGCGTTGTTCGGGAGGACCTGGGTGGGGTCGGCGGCGCCCGGGGTCTCCGGGACGTGGGCGGGCGCCGGGTCCGGCATGAGCAGCGCGCCCACGCCCTCCGCGGCGGCGATCTGCGCCGGGGTGGAGTGCACGCCGACGCCCTCGGCGACGGCGCGCAGGCCGCGGGCGAGGTTCTCGGCGCTGGGGCGGCGGTCCGGGTTCTTGTCGAGGCAGCGCTCGATGACGGTCCACAGCGGGTCGGGGACGGTCGAGGGGCGGCGCGGCTCGGCGCTGAGGTGCTGGTGCAGGACTTCGAGCGCGGAGCCGCCGGCGAACGGCGGGCGCCCGGTGACCAGCTCGTACAGCAGGATGCCCGCGCCGTAGATGTCGACGGCGCTGGTCTGCGGACGGCCTTCGGCGGACTCCGGCGCGACGTACGCGGGCGTGCCGACGAATTCGTGGGTGCGGGTCAGGCCCGGGGAGTCCGCGAGGCGCGCGATGCCGAAGTCGGTGAGCATCGGGTGCATGCCCGCTGCTTCGTCGGAGTCCCACTTCAGCAGGACGTTCGCGGGCTTGAGGTCGCGGTGCACGACGCCGTCCGCGTGGCTCGCCGCGAGCGCGTCGGCGATCTGGGCGGTGAGCAGGGCGGCGGCGACCGGCGTGAACGGGCCGTTCTCGCGCAGGTAGCGGTGCAGGTCGGGGCCCTCGACGAGGTCCATGACCAGGGCGAGCAGATCGCCTTCGACGACCAGGTCACGCGTTCTGACGATGTTCTCGTGCGTCAGCCTGAGCAGGACGGACCGCTCCCTGAGGAAGCGCATCACGACGTCCGCGTCGTTGGCGAGCTCTTCCTTGAGGACCTTGATCGCGACGGTCTCGCCGGGCTGGCCCGGAACGGCCGCCTCGGCACCCGCGGTCTCCCGCTGGCGGGCTCGCCAGACGGTGCCCGTGGCGCCGCGCCCGAGCGGCTCCTCGAGCAGGTACTTGCTGCCTACCGGCCGCACGTCATGCGCTCCCTGCTGGTTCCTGGTGGTCCTTGGCGCTCCGGCCTCCGGCCGAAGGTGTTCCGACCCACTGTAGTGCCGCCGAACGGGGCACCGGCGGGTCGGATTCCGCCCGGCTGTTTCCTGCCGGAATCGTTCCGGATTCTTCCGGACGGCTGTTCGCAGGGAAGACGCTCAGCCGTGGCCATTGGTTGCCGAGTGGTCCCGAATTGACCTTCGCACGAGACCTCCGTCGAATATCCACAACGGTCCAAGCAGGCACTTTTCCGAGCAGAGGCGACCAATCAAGATCACTTACGGGTGGCCGCCGGGCGTGTTGTCAGTGGCAGGTGCGAGGATGCCTCCAGTACTGGCCGACGTGCCCGTGTGCGGTGGGGGGAATCACAGCGCGAGTCCCCGTGCCGGGCGCCCAGCGCAGAAGGGACCGCTGACGGCGATGCAGATCCGGCTGACCGTCCTCGGGCCGCGCAGCGGCCAGACCGAGCAGCAAGGCCGCCCCATGGCGGCGAGCGGGGTTCATGGCGCCTGTGACGTCCTGGTCACCGCGCCCGCGGGGACCGCGCTCGCGGCGGTGGCCTCGGGCCTCGCCACGGCCGTCGCGGGCAGCGACGCCCCCCTTGTGCTGTACGCGGACGCGGAGCGCCTCGACGCCCAGCGCTGCACGATCGGCGAGCCCCCCTTGATCGACGGCGCGGTGCTCTCCCTCGGCGCCCCCGCCGAGCCGGGTCCCGAACTGGCCGGTGCGGCCGCCCAGTTGCATGTGGTCGCGGGCCCGGACGCGGGCGGCGTCCATCTGCTGCACGGCGGCCAGATCCGCGTCGGCCGCTCCATGGAGGCCGACGTCCCGCTGGACGACCCCGACGTCTCCCGGCTGCACTGTGCGGTCACGCTCGCCGACGACGGCCGCGTCACGGTCACGGACCTCGGCTCCACGAACGGCACATCGGTGGACGGCAGGGAGGTCACGGGCCGCCCGGTCCGCCTCGCGCCCGGCTCCCTGCTGCGCATCGGCGAGTCCGCGCTCCGCCTCGCGGACGGCTGCCTGGACACGGGCCGCGGCACGGGCACCGGCGGCGCGCTCCCGACCGCCCCGGACGGCGAGGGGCACGTGCGCGTGCGGACCGCGGGAGCACCGGAGCGCGTCTCCCTGGAGCCGGTGCGCGCACCCGAGGGGCCCACCCACCACGCGTACGGCTCGGCGAGCTGGGGCGCGCCGGGCGAGGCGGGCCGGAGCGGGGCGTACGACGTCCAGGGGCCGCAGGGCATCCAGGGGGCACCCGGAGCGCACGGCGCACTTGGGGCGTACGGAAACCAGGCGTACGGAATCCAGGGGACTCAAGCGGCGCAGGGCGCCCACGAAGGACAGGGCGCGAGGGGCGTCCACGATGCGTACGGAGCCGTCGGTGCCCCCGGCCCCGGCGTCGTACCGCAGCAGGGCAGCGCGCCCGACGCCGAGCGCACCCGCACCGGGACCCCCGCGCGCGGGACGACCGTGCCGCGCGGACTGCGCAAGCGCGGCGGCCTCTCCGCCTGGGCCCGCCGCCTGACCGGAGGCCGCGAGACCGGTCAGGAACCGGACGTGTACGAGGAGTACGCGACGGAGGACGACGACCGCGCCGCCCCGCCCGCGCCCACCCCCGAAGAGCTCGCCGTGGCCGCCGCCGCGCGGACCCCCGAGTCCTGGCCCGACCCCGCCGCCCTGCTGCTCACGGCGCTCGGCCCGGGCCCTCGCCTCTGGGAGCGCGGCCCCGGCCACCCGGAGGCCCTCGCGGTCCGGCTCGGCACGGTCGACCGGGCCGCGCCCACCGACGGCGGCACCGGCGGCCTGCTGCCCGCCGTGCCCGTGACGGTCGGCCTGCGGGAGGCAGGGGCGCTCGGCCTCGCCGGGCCGAGGGAGCGGCTCACCGGCCTGGCCAGGGCCGTCGTCGCCCAGCTCGCCGCGCTGCACTCCCCCGACGCCCTGGAGATCGTGCTGATCAGCACGGACCGCGCGCGTGCCGCGGCGGAGCGGACCGCCGAGTGGGCCTGGCTCGGCTGGCTCCCCCATCTGCGGCCCACGCACGGCCAGGACTGCCGCCTCCTCCTCGCCTACGACCGCGACCAGGCCGCGGCGCGCACGGGCGAGCTGCTGCGCCGCCTGGACGACCGCATCGCCGACCAGCGGGCCGGTGCCGACGCCGCCTCCCCGGGGCCGTACACGGTGGTCGTCGTCGACGGCGACCCCGGTTCCGCCGGCCTGCGCGAGGCCACCGTGCGGCTCGCCGGTGAAGGCGCGCGGGCCGGGATCCATGTCGTGTGTCTCGCCGAGACCGTGGCCGCGTCCCCCGCCTCGCCGATCGCGGAGACCTACGAAGCGGCCTGCGCGGTGTCCCCCGCCTTCCGCGCGTGCGGTGCGATCGCGCTGCTCAGCGGCGATGTGGCGACCGCGCTGCGGCTGATGCGGACGGCCGGCGGGCGCCCCGCGGGGCACGGCACGGTCGCCGCCGTGGACGCGGTGTCCGCGGCCTGGGCCGAGCGGTTCGCGCGGGCCCTCGCCCCCCTGCGGACGGACGGCACGACCGGCGAGGGGCACGCGCGCGTGTCCGCGCCGCTGCCCCAAGCGGCCAGGCTGCTCGACGAGTTGGGGCTCGCGCGGGCCACGCCCGCCTCGCTGATGGCCCGGTGGGCCGCGGCCGCCGACGACCCCGAGGCGCTGGGCGGACGGGCCGTCGCCGTGCTCGGCGCCGGGCCGCGCGGTCCCGTCGTGGCCGACCTCGTATCGGACGGGCCGCATCTGCTCGCCGAGGGCCCCGGGGGCAGCGGACGCACCGAGCTGCTGCGCTCCGTCGCCGCGTCCCTGGCCGCCGCCGAGCGCCCCGACCGGCTCGGCATCGTGCTCGTCGACGGGCGGGACAGCGGCGGTGGCGGGGCCGAGCGGCAGGCCGCGGGGCTCGGTGTCTGCACGGACCTGCCGCATGTCACCACGCATCTGGTCGCCAACGACCCCGTACGGATGCGGGAGTTCGCACAGTCCCTGGCCGCCGAGCTGAAGCGCAGGGCCGAGCTGCTCGGCAGGCTCGGGTTCGCCGAGTGGCACACGCAGCGCGAGGTGTCGGGGCGGATGGTGGCGCAGCGGGCGTCGTCCGGCGGGGCGGCCGGTGGCGCGGGCGCGCCTGGTGCGACCAGCGCGTCCGGTGCGACCAACACGTCCGGCGCAGGCGTCGTCGTGCCCGCCCAGGTCTCCGACGGGGACCTCGACCCGCCCTCCAGTTCCACGCTGCGGCTGCGGCCCGCCGCCGCGCGGCAGCGAATCGAGCCGGGGCCGCCGCTGCCCCGGCTCGTGGTGCTCGTCGACGACTTCGACGCGCTCCTGTCGCCCGCGCTCGGCTCCCCCGGGCGGCCCGCCGCCGGGTCGGTCGTCCGCGCCCTGGAAGCGGTCGCGCGGGACGGGGAGCGGCTCGGCGTACATCTCGTGGTGGCCACGGGGCGCAGCGAGCGGATGCCGGAGACCGAGTTGGGGCGGCGGGCGTCGCTCCGTGTCGTCCTCGACACGGTGGCCGCCGGGCCCGAGGAGCCCGCGCCGGGGCGGGGCGAGCTGCTGTCGCCGGACGGGCGCGGCACCGCCTTCCAGGCCGGGCGGGTGACCGGGCGGATTCCCCGTACGGCGACGCTGCGGCCCACGGTCGTACCCCTGGAGTGGGAGCGGATGGGCGATCCACCCGCGCGGCGGCCCGTGCGGGAACTGGGCAATGGGCCCACGGACCTGGCCCTGCTGGCCAGCGCGTTGGAGCGGGCCGCGCGGTCCGTCTCGGCCGACCAGGTGCCGTCTCTGCTCTGAGCCGGCACCGCGCCGCGCCCATGCCGCGTGCCCCTGTCCACCACGGCCGCGTGCCCCCCTGTCCGCAACGGGGCGGCACGCCCGCCCGCAACAGGGGCAACCCGCCCATCACCGCACATGACGCCACGTCACAACGCCATCACGATCGACGAGTTGACAGCGCAGGCCATCTTGCCGCCCCTCCCCGCGCGGGCGTAGACCAGACCGCACGGGACTCGCCAGGGAAGAGAACGGGGCAGTGATGCGCAGCACTCTTCGTACACGCAGGGCACCGCACCACAGGCGTACCACCGCCAGGATCGCCGCAGCCGTCGTCGCGGGAGCGCTCGCGCTCACCGTCACCGCGTGCGGAGGGGATGACGACGACGGGGGCAAGGGGGACAAGGGCGGCGACGAGGGAGGCGGGTCCGCGCTCCAACTGCCCAAGCTGGACGGGCAGAACGTGTCCGTGGCCGCCGTGTGGGGCGGCGCGGAACGCAAGGTGTTCCTGAAGGTCCTCGACGAGTTCGAGAAGCGGACGGGCGCCAGCGTCTCGTTCGTGCCCGCGCAGGACCCCATCATCAGCTTCCTGGAGTCGAAGGTCGCGGGCGGGCAGCCGCCGGACGTCGCGATGCTGCCGCAGGTCGGCGCGATCGAGCAGGCCGTGGCGAACAAGTGGGCCAAGCCGGTCGGCGCGGAGGCGCAGAAGCAGCTGGAGAAGAACTACGCGCAGGGCTGGCAGGACCTCGGTGCGGTCGACGGCAAGCAGTACGGCGTGTACTTCAAGGCCGCCAACAAGTCCCTCGTCTGGTACAACACCAAGGTCTTCGAGAACGCGGGCGTCTCGGTCCCCAAGACCTGGGACGACTTCATGAAGACCGCGCAGACGGTCTACGACTCCGGTGTCCCGCCGATGTCGGTGGCGGGCGCCGAGGCGTGGACGCTGACCGACTGGTTCGAGAACATCTATCTCTCGCAGGCGGGCCCCGAGAAGTACGACCAGCTCGCCCAGCACAAGATCAAGTGGACGGATCCCTCCGTCAAGGAGGCGCTGACCACGCTCGGTGAGCTCTTCGGGAAGAAGGGCTTCGTCGCGGGCGGCGCGGACGGCGCGCTGCAGACCGAGTTCCCCGCGTCGGTGAAGCAGACCTTCAAGGGCGGCGACCAGCCGGCCGCGGGCATGGTCTTCGAGGGCGACATGGTCTCGCTCTCGATCGCGGAGACCAAGGCCAAGGTGGGCACGGACGCCAAGGTGTTCCCCTTCCCTGCGGTCGGCGACGAGTCCCCCGCCGTGGTCGGCGGTGACGCCGCCGTCGCGCTGAAGGACAGCAAGGGCGCGCAGGCGCTGCTCACGTTCCTGGCCTCGCCGGAGTCGGCGAAGATCTGGGCGGAGGCGGGCGGCTTCATCTCGCCGAACAAGAACCTGGACCTGTCGGCGTACCCGAACGACGTGCAGCGGGGCATCGCCAAGAACCTGATCGCGGCCGGTGACGACATCCGCTTCGACATGTCCGACCAGGCCCCGCAGTCGTTCGGCGGCACGCCGGGCAAGGGCGAGTGGAAGGCGCTGCAGGACTTCCTGAAGAACCCGAAGGACGTCGCGGGCACGCAGAAGGTGCTCGAGACCGCCGCCGCCAAGGCCTACAAGGACTGACGCGGTGGCGTCCGCGAACGCCGGAGGTGTGCCGGAGACGGCGCCGCCCCCGGCCCCGACCTCGCGCAAGAGCGTGACCGGTACCCGCAGGACCGTGGCGGCGCTGTTCCTGCTGCCCGCCCTGGTGCTGCTCGGCGCGCTCGTCCTCTACCCCATCGGGTACTCGTTCTTCCGCAGCTTCCTCGACGAGTCGGGCGACTTCACCGCGTTCGGCAACTACAAGACGCTGTTCACCGACGACAGCATCCGTACCGCCATCAAGAACAACGCGATCTGGGTCGTGGTGGCCCCCACCCTCGCGACCATCCTCGGCCTGATCTTCGCGGTGCTCACCGAACGGGTGCGCTGGGGCACGGCGTTCAAGCTCATCATCTTCATGCCGATGGCGATCTCGATGCTCGCGGCGGGCATCATCTTCCGGCTCGTGTACGAGTCGGACCCCGACCGCGGTGTCGCCAACGCCGTCATGGTGAGCGTGCACGACACGTTCACCGAGTCCTCGGCGTTCCCGCAGGCGCATCCGAGCACGCTCTCGCCCCTGAAGAACGCGGACGGCGGCGCCTTCATCACCAAGAAGCCGGTGCGGGCGGGCACGCCCGTGGTGCTGCCGCTGACGGGTGTGCCGCCGGCCGAGATGCCGGACGACGCGAAGGCCGCGGCGCCCGCGAAGGCCGACCCCGACCGGGTCACCGGCACGGCCTGGCAGGACTTCACGCGCGGCAAGGGCCGGGGCAAGGTCAACGCCCCCGACCGTACGGAGTTCGGCTACTCCGGCATCAAGATCGAGGCCGTCAAGAACGGCGAGGTGGTGGCGTCCACCAAGGCGTCCGCCGACGGCACCTTCGCGCTGCCGAAGGAGGCCGACGGGGCCCAACTGCGCTATCCGGCATCGAACTTCCGCGAGGCGTACAACGGCGTCGACTGGCTCGGCCCCACCCTGATCACGCCCTCGATCATCGGTTCCTATCTGTGGATGTGGGCGGGGTTCGCGATGGTCCTCATCGCGGCGGGCCTGGCGAGCGTGCCGCGCGAGCTCCTGGAGGCGGCGCGGGTGGACGGCGCCAACGAATGGCAGGTGTTCCGCCGTGTGACGGTGCCGCTGCTCGCCCCGGTCCTCGCGGTGGTCCTGGTCACGCTCATGATCAACGTACTGAAGATCTTCGACCTGGTCTTCGTGATCGCGCCGGGCTCGTCGAAGGACGAGTCGAACGTCCTCGCGGTCCAGCTCTACAACTCGGCGTTCCTCGACAAGGACTCGGGAGTGGCCAGCGCCATCGCGATGCTGCTCTTCCTGCTCGTGATCCCCGTGATGCTGTTCAATATTCGGCGCATGCGGCGGGAGGCCAGGCGATGACCGCCCAGACCGAGATCGTGAAGGCCGAACAGTCGCTGGGCGCCCGGGTCGCCGCGCTGCTCGGGAGCACCGCGCTGCGGGTGTTCCTGGTCCTGGTGGGCCTGTTCTGGCTGGTGCCGACCGTCGGCCTGCTGATCGGCTCGTTCCGCACGCCCGCGGACATGAGCGAGAGCGGCTGGTGGAAGGTGTTCAGCGCGCCCTCGCAGATGACGCTGGACAACTACACCAACCTCCTCAAGGACGAGACGATCACCGACTCGATCCTGTCCAGCGTGATGATCACGGTGCCCGCGACGCTGCTCGTCGTGGTCATCGGCTCGCTCGCCGGATACGCCTTCGCGTGGATGGAGTTCCCCGGGCGCGACTGGTGGTTCCTCGGCGTGGTGAGCCTGCTCGTGGTGCCGGTGCAGGTGGCGCTGGTGCCGATCGCCGATCTCTTCGGCAAGATCGGCATCTTCGCGACCACGATCGGCGTGATCACCTTCCATGTCGCCTTCGGCCTGCCGTTCGCGATCTTCCTGCTGCGGAACTTCTTCGCGGAGATCCCGCGCGAACTCCTGGAGGCGGCACGGCTCGACGGCGCCGGTGAACTGCGGCTCTTCGTCCGCGTCGTGATGCCGCTCGGGGCGCCCGCGATCGCCTCGCTCGGCATCTTCCAGTTCCTGTGGGTCTGGAACGACATGCTGATCGCGCTGATCTTCGCGGACGCCAAGAACCCGCCGATCACGGTCGCGCTCCAGCAGCAGGTGCGGTTCTTCGGCGACAACGTGCAGATCCTCGCGCCCGGCGCGTTCATCTCGATGGTGATCCCGCTGGCCGTGTTCTTCGCCTTCCAGCGGCAGTTCGTGTCCGGCGTGATGGCGGGCGCGGTCAAGTAGCGCGCCCGTTCGGGCACCTGGAGGCGGTCCTTCACCGGGCCGCCTCCTTCCGTCTATCCCCCGTATGCCACATCCGGCGTAACTCACTCACCCCTTCAGGCGTTTCCGGGCAGTATGCCCGCGCCGACCCATGGATGTGCCTTGCCCCGGTTCAGTGTCATCGTCCCCGCGTACAAGGTGCAGGCGTACCTGCACGAGTGCTTGGAGTCCGTGCTGGAGCAATCCTTCACTGATCTTGAGCTGATCGCGGTCGATGACTGCTCGCCGGACGCGAGCGGCGCGCTCATCGACGAGTTCGCGGCCCGCGACCCCCGGGTGAAGGCCGTGCACCTCAAGGAGAACGTCGGCCTCGGCCAGGCCCGCAACGCCGGCATGCGGCGGGCCTCGGGCGACTACCTGATCTTCCTGGACAGCGACGACAGCCTCACCCCCGGCGCCCTGCACGCGATCTCCGACCGGATCAAGGAGACCGACGAGCCCGACGTCCTCGTCTACGACTACGCGCGCACGTACTGGTCGGGCGAGGCCGTGCGCAACCAGTTCGCGGGCCAGCTCACCGAGGAGGGCCCCGCGCCCTTCGAACTGGCCGACCGGCCCGGCCTGTTGAAGGTCCTGATGGTCGCCTGGAACAAGGCGCACCGCCGCGAGTTCATCGAACGCGAGGGCTTCACCTTCCCGACCGGGTACTACGAGGACACGCCCTGGACCTACCCGATCCTGATGGCGGCCGACTCGCTCGCCACGCTCGACCGGGTCTGCGTGCACTACCGCCAGCGCCGCCAGGGCAACATCCTCGGCACCACGAGCCGCAAGCACTTCGACATCTTCGACCAGTACGACAGGGTCTTCGCCTTCCTCGACCAGCACCCCGACCTCTCCGCGGCCTGGCGCGGCGTGCTGTTCCGGCGGATGGTCGACCACCTCTCGACGATCTTCACCAAGCGGGACCGGCTGCCGCGCGGCAGCCGCGCCGAGTTCCTGCGCAAGGCCCGCGCCCACTACCGCCGTTACCGCGTCCCCGGCGCCCGGGTGCGGACCAGGACCCGGCTGCGGCACGGCCTGGTGCGGCTCGGCTCGCACCGGACCTACCGCGGCCTGTGGACGGCGCTGCGCGTGCGGGCCCGCGCCAGGCGGTACGCGGCCGCCGCCCGCCGCCGCCTGCGGGGCGGCCTGCTCCAGCTGCACTACCGCGTCCAGCTGCGCCTGCCGGTCCGCGCCGACCACGCCGTCTTCTCCTCGTACTGGGGGCGCGGCCACGGCTGCAACCCCGGCGCCCTGGAGGCCGCGATGCGCGAGCATGTGCCGGGCATGAAGACGGCGTGGATCGCCGACCCCGAGCACCACCACACCATCCCGACGGCCACCCGCAGGCTGCGCCCCGGCACGGCCGCGTACTGGACGGCGCTCGCCCGCTCCAAGTACCTGGTGAACAACGTCAACTTCGACCGCAGGCTGGTCAAGCGCCCCGGCCAGATCCTCGTCCAGACCCAGCACGGCACCCCGCTCAAGCAGATGGGCCTCGACCTCCAGGACCGTCCCGCGGCCGCGCGCGGCACGGACTTCGCCGCGCTCCTGCGCAACGCCGACAAGTGGGACTACGTCCTGTCGGCCAACCGCCACTCCACGCTGGTCTGGGAGCGCGTCTTCCCCTCGGCGTACACCACGCTCGAATACGGCTACCCCCGCAACGACCGCTTCCAGCAGGCCACTTCGGCCGAGGTCGGACGGCTGCGCGAGGCGCTCGGCATCCCGCAGGGCGCGATCGCCGTGCTGTACGCGCCGACCCACCGCGACTACCGCCGCACCCAGCGCCTCACCCTGGACCTGGAGCGGATGCTGCACACGCTCGGTCCCCGCTTCGTCGTCCTGACCCGCGCCCACCACTTCTACGAGGCACCGCTCACCGGCTCGTCGGGTCGGCTCATCGACGTGTCGGACCACCCGAGCGTCGAGTCGCTCTGCCTCGCCTCCGACGCGCTGGTCACGGACTACTCGTCGCTGATGTTCGACTACGCCAACCTCGACCGGCCCATCGTGCTGCACGCCGACGACTGGGAGGCCTACGAGGCGGCCCGCGGCACCTACTTCGACGTACGGGAGTTCCCGCCGGGCGCGGTCGCGCGCAGCGAGGACGAGCTCACCGACATCTTCGCCACCGGGCACTGGGCGGGCTCGCGCTCGGCGCAGCTGCGGCGCGCGTTCCGTGAGCGGTTCTGCGCCTACGACGACGGGCGCGCGGCGGAGCGCGTCGTACGCCATGTGGTGCTCGGCGAGCGCGGCGGGCTGCCGTCCGTGGTGCCCCTGGACGAGCGGCACCCCGCGCCGTCGGCCGCGGCCCGGCAGGACCGGGCGGCCTTCGCGGGCCTGCAGCACAGCACCCGTACGTGACCCATGCCGGGCGAACCCGTGTGAACCACCATCGAGAGAGGCTGTCTTGTCGCGCTTCAGCATCATCGTCCCCACCCATGGCGTACCGGGGCGGCTCGCCGACTGCCTCGCCTCGGTGCTCGGGCAGTCCTTCACCGACTTCGAGCTGATCGCCGTCGTCGACGACCCGAAGGGGCGTGAAGCACCCGACGCTTCCGGGGAGTTGTGTGCGGCGATCGTCGCCGAGCACACGGCGCGCGACGGGCGGGTGCGCCGCGCCGATTCGCCCGTCGACGCGGGCCTGCCGGGCGCGCGGGGCGCGGGGATCGGCGCGGCGGGCGGCGAGTACCTGCTGTTCCTCGACGGCGACGACACCCTCGCCCCCGACGCGCTCGCCGCGATCGACGCGCGGCTCACCGAGACCGGCGGCCCCGACCTGCTGCTCTTCGACCACGAGCGCGTGCACTGGTTCGAGGGCGGCCAGGGTCCCGTGCTCACCCGGCTGTGGCGGGGCGCCCCCGCGGGGACCTTCACCGCCGCCGAGCACGCCGCGCTGCCCGATCCGCTGGTGCCCGCGTTCTCGGCCGCCTACCGGCGCGGCTTCCTGCGGGACCACCGGCTCTCCTTCGCCCCCGGCATGTTCACGGACACGGTGTGGAGCGTGCTGACCGCGCTGCGGGCCGAGCGGATCGCGGTGCTCGACCGGGTCTGCGTACGCCATCTGCAGCGCCGCCAGGGGTCGCGGCTCCGGGTTCCCGGCCGCCACCACCTGGATCTGCTCGACCAGTTCGACCTCGCGATGACCGAGGCGTCGGTGCTCGCGCCGCCCGCCCCTGTCCTCGCCGGGATCTTCCGCAGGCTCACGCACGAGCTGCTGAAGACCGCGTCGACGCCCGCGCGGCTGCCGTCGGGCGCGGACCGCAGGCACTTCTTCCGGCGGGCCGCGAAGCTGTACCGGCTGCACCGGCCCGCGGGGTTCCGGCGGCCTTCGGGCAGCCTCGGGGTGCAGCACCGGCTGCTCGCGTCCGGCAGGTACGCCGCGTTCTGTCTGCTGCGCGGCGCGAAGAACCGGCTGCCCGGGCTCGTCGGGCCGACCCTGCAGCGGCTGCGGCGCGGCGTGCAGCGCTACCGGCACCCCTACCGGGCGTTCCTCAAGCGGCCCGTGGACGCCGACCTCGCCGTCTTCTCCGCGTACTGGGGCCGCGGCTACGCCTGCAACCCCGCCGCCATCCACGCCGCGGCCCGGCGTCTGGCCCCGCACATCAGGACGGTGTTCCTGGTCGGCGACGCGAGCGGCGCGGCACAGCTGCCGGACGGCGTGGAGGGCGTGGTGATCGGCAGCCGCCGCTACTGGGAGGTGATGGCCACCGCCAAGTACACCTTCAACAACGTCAACTTCGAGATGGCGGTCAAGAAGCGGCCCGGCACCGTCCACGTGCAGACCCAGCACGGCACCCCGCTCAAGCGGATGGGCGTGGACCAGGTCGAGTACCCGGCCGCCGCGGCCGCCGCGGGCCCGCTCGGCAAACTCCTGCAGCGCGTGGACCGCTGGGACTTCAACATCTCCTCCAACCACCACTCGACCGAGGTGTGGGAGCGCGCGTACCCGGGGGCGTACGAGAGTCTCGACGTCGGCTATCCGCGCAACGACGCGTTCTACAGCGCGACGGCCGACGACGTGGCCGCGATCCGCAAGCGGCTCGGCGTCCCCGACCACCGCATCGCCGTCCTGTACGCGCCGACCCACCGCGACTACCGCACGGACTTCGCCACCCAGCTCGACCTGCCGGCGTTCTGCGACGCGCTCGGCGAGGAGTACGTGGTGCTGCTGCGCGCCCACCACTTCTACGAGGGCTCGGCGGGGCTCGAAGAGGTCGTGCGCTCCGGCAAGTTGATCGACGTCACCGAGCACCGCTCGCCCGAGGAGGTCTGTCTGGCATCGGACGCGCTGATCACGGACTACTCGTCGATCATGTTCGACTACGCCAACCTCGACCGGCCCATCGTCGTGTACGCCGACGACTGGGACATCTACCGGGAAACCCGCGGCGTCTACTTCGACCTCCTCGCCGAGCCGCCGGGCGCCGTCGCCCGCACCCAGGACGAGCTGACCCGGATCTTCCGCGGCGGCGCCTGGGAAGGGGCGCGGGCGGCCCGGTTGCGCAGGACGTTCCGCGAGCGGTTCTGCGACCTGGACGACGGGCTTGCGGCGGAGCGCGTGGTGCGCCGTGTGCTGCTCGGCGAGTCCGTGGCGCAGCTGCCGCCGGTCGTCCCGCTGCGCGAGCGCATCCCCGCGCCCGCCGCGCCCCGCGTCCCGCAGCACTGACCCACCGCCCGACCGCCCCCTACCGAGGACGTCCCGCCATGCCCCTCCCGAGCGACCAGCGGCAGGCGCGGCGCGCGCCGAGCGTGCCGCGCGTCGTCGCCCAGCGCACGGCGGCCACCGCCGTACGGGGCGCCGGGGAGCCGCCGGGGCCGCCGGGGCCGCCGGGGCCGCCAAGGACATGGAACGCGCTGGTCGTTGCGGTGCCCGCGGCGGCCGTCGGGGTGCTCGGGTACCGGCACCGCTGGGTGGGCGACGACGCGCTCATCTACACCCGAGCGGTGCGGCAGATCCTCGCCGGGAACGGGCCCCTCCTCAACATCGGCGAGCGGGCCGAGGCGTCCACCGGCACGCTGTGGCAGTGGCTCCTCGCCCTGGGCGGCCTCGTCACCGGGGCCGACCCGGCGGTGCTCGCGGTCGCGCTCGGCCTGCTCAGCACGGCGGCGGGCTGGCTCGTCGCCGGGGACGCCGCGCGCCGGCTGCACGGCCGCACGGCGCCGCTCGTGCCCGCCGGGGTCCTGGTGCTGCTGCCCGTCTGCGCCGTCTGGGACTACGCCACGTCCGGCCTGGAGACCGGGCTCGTCACCTGCTGGCTCGCGGCCTGCTGGTGGCTGCTCGCCGGGGAGGCGCACCGCCACCGGGTGGTCACCGCCGTGGTGCTGGGCCTCGGCCCGCTGGTGCGGCCCGACATGGGTCTGGTCAGCGTCGTCTTCCTCGGGGTCTGGTGCGTGCTCCTGCGCGCCGGGTGGCGTACGACGGCGGGGCTTGTGGCGGTCGCGTGCGTGCTGCCGGGCGCGTACGAGGCCTTCCGTGCCGGGTACTACGGCGTCCTCGTGCCGCTGCCGGGGATCACCAAGGAGGCGTCGGGCACCAATTGGGGGCGCGGGCTGCTGTACGCGGAGAACTTCGTGCTGCCCTACCGGCTGTGGTTCCCGCTGCTCGTGCTCGCCGCGCTCGGCTCCTTCCTCGTGGTGCGCAGGACCCGGCGGGGGGCAGGAGGATCGGTGCGCGCGATCGTGCGGCTGCCGCGCCGCCCGGTCCTGCTCGCCGCCGCGCCGCTGGTCTCCGGGACGCTCTCGCTGCTGTACGTGGTGCGGGTCGGCGGGGACTTCATGCATGGGCGGATGCTGCTGCCGGGGCTCTTCCTGCTCCTGCTCCCGGTGTGGGCGCTGCCCCGCGGGCGTGCCGTCGTCGCCGCGGGGACGGCTCTCGCCGTCTGGGCGGGCTGCTGTCTGCTGCTGTGGCGGCCGCCCGTCGTCTCCGGCTCGGGCGAGATCTGGGACACCCACGTCGGCTACCAGCGGGCCACCCGGAACCCGTACCCCGTCACCCAGCAGCTGCACGGGGCGCGCCCGACCCGCTACCGCGCCGAGATCGCCCGTGCCCTGCGCGCGGACCGTCCTCAACTGGTCCTTGAGACCGTCTACAACCGCCCCCACCTCATGTTCCCCCTGGCCCGCAACCGTCATGCGCCCGTCGCCGGGGCCATGGGCTTCCTCGGGCACAACGGGATCGTCGTCCCGCTGGACGGGCTCGCCGTCGACCCGCTGAGCCTCGCCCATCCCCTCGGCGCGCACATGGAACGCTCGGCGACCGCGCGCGCCGGGCACGAGAAGCCGGTGGCCGTCGCCTGGCTCGTCGCCGAGTACACCGACCCCGGCACCCCGCTGCCGCGCGGCGTCGACCCGCGCGCGGTCGCCGCCGCCCGCCACGCCCTGACCTGCGGCCCGCTGCCCGAACTCCGCGACTCCGTACGGCAGTCCATGGGTCCTGGCCGCTTCTGGAGGAACCTCACCGGGTCTTGGCGGCGCACGGCCTTCCGCTTCCCCGCGGAGCCGCGCGCCGCCGAAGCCGCCCTGTGTCCCAGACCCTGAGCCGATCCCGGCCTTCGCCCCATCCGTCACGACCCGTGGAAGAGCCCGTGCCCCGTTTCAGCATCATCGTCCCCGTCTACAAGGTGCAGGGCTTCCTGCGCGAGTGCCTCGACTCGGTCCTGACGCAGTCGTACACCGACATCGAGGTCATCGCGGTCGACGACTGCTCGCCCGACCACTGCGGCACGATCATCGACGAGTACGCCGCGGCCGATCCCCGGGTCCGCGCCGTCCATCTGCCCGAGAACGCCGGCCTCGGCGGGGCGCGCAACGCGGGCGTCGGCCACGCCACCGGCGACTATCTCCTCTTCCTCGACAGCGACGACAGCTACACCCCCGGCGCGCTCACGGCGATCGACGAGCGGCTGCGCGCGACCGCGGACCCGGACGTGCTGGTCTTCGACCACGTGCGCACCCACTGGTGGGGCCGGGGCGGCCGGAGCCTGACGGCGGACCTGCTGGCCTCGGCGGGCACCGACACCTTCGACATCCTCACCAGCCCGCAGTACCTGCACCTGTTCCTGGTCGCCTGGAACAAGGCGTACCGCCGCGACTTCTTCACCGCGCACGGATTCACGTACAAGAAGGGGCTCTACGAGGACGCTCCCATCACCTACGAGGCGCTGGTCTCCGCCCGCCGCATCGGCTGTCTGGACCGGGTCTGCGTGGAGTACCGCCAGCGCAGGCAGGGCGCGATCACCCGCACGCCCGGGCGCAAGCACTTCGACATCTTTCCGCAGTACGCCGGGTTGTTCGCGTTCCTCGACGAGCACCCGGAGCTGGACGAGGCGCGGCCGCTGCTCTTCGAGCGGATGATCAACCACTTCCTGGCGACGCTGCCGCTGACCGCGCGCGTGCTGCCCGAGGACCGCGCGGACTTCTACCGCACCACCGTGGAGTTCTACCGCCGCTACAAGCCCGCCGGGTTCACCCCGCCCGCGGACAGCTACCGCTTCCAGTGGCGGCTCGCCGCGACCAGCCCGTACGCCGTGTACCGGGTCTGCGCGAGCGCCGAGGCCCTGCGCGCCGCCGCGGTGCGCAAGAAGCGCAAGCTGCGCAAGACGGCGTCGAAGAAGGTGAAGCGGACCCTGACCCGCATCGAGCGCAGCCGTCCGCTCGACCCCAACCTCGCGGTGTACTCGGCCTTCTCGCACCGCGGGCTGCTCGGCGACCCGGCGGCCGTCCACCAGGCGGCGGGCGCGATCGCCCCGCACGTCAGGGCGGTGTGGGTGGTGCGCCCCGACGCGGTCGACCAGGTGCCGGAGGGCGTCGAGTTCGTCACCCCGGAGACTCCGGCCTACCACCGGGTGACGAGCCGGGCGACGTACTTCTTCAACAACGTCAACTGGGCGCCGGGCCTGGTCAAGCGCGAGGGCCAGATCCACGTCCACACCCACCGTGGCACCCCGCTCAAGTACCTGGGCGCCGATCTGACCGGCCGTCCCGCGGCGACCTACCACCTCAACGTCCGCGCCCAGCTGTGGCGTTCGGACCGCTGGGACTACAGCCTGGTGTCGGGGCGGCACGCGCAGCTCGCCTACGACCGCGCCTATCCCTGCCGCTACACCTCGCTGCCGACCGGCGCCCCCCGCAACGACGTCCTGGTCAAGGGCGACCCGCTGCGCGGCGTGGCCGTGCGGCGCCGGCTCGGGGTGCCCGACGGCGGCACCGTGGTCCTGTACGCGCCCACCCCGCGCGACCACCGCAAGTGGTACGAGCCGCGCGTCGACTTCGAGCGGCTCGCGCGCGACGTCGGCCCCGGCGTCACCCTGCTGGTGCGCCTGCACCGCAAGTACGCGGGCGCCGCCGTGCGCGGCCTCCAGCTGCGCGACCTGGAGCGGCGCGGACTGCTCGTCGACGTGACCGACGAGCCGTCCGTGGAGGACCTGATGCTCGCGTCCGACGCGCTGGTGACGGACTACTCGTCGCTGATGTTCGACTTCGCCTGCCTGGACCGGCCCATCGTCGTGCACGCGGACGACTGGGAGGTCTTCCGGACCACCCGCGGCGCCTACTTCGATCTGCTCGCCACGCCGCCCGGCCATGTCACCACGAGCACCGACCAGTTGGCGGGCCTGTTCGTCACCGGGGCTTGGCACGACGCCCGCTCGGCCGCGCTGCGCGCCGACTTCCGCGCCCGGTTCTGCGAGTACGAGGACGGGAACGCGGCGGCCCGCGTGGTGTCCCTGGTCATGCTGGGCCAGGAGTACCCGCTGCCCATCCCCCAGCAGGACTCGGGACGCCACCAGGACACCCCGCTCTTCGCCCGCCCGAACGGCACCCGATGAGCGGCACGACGACCTCCGCCCCCGGCATCCCGGAGCAGACGACGCGCCCCGCGGCCGCCCACGCGCCGAAGGACGCCGACCGCCCCTCGCCCGGGTCCCGTTGGTGGGCCGACGGGATCGCCGTCGCCGCGGGCGGCGCCCTGATCGCCGCGCACGGCTCGCTGCTGGGCCGGTGGGTGGTCGACGACGCGGCGATCACCTTCGCGTACGCGCGCAGCATCGACGAGGGGTTCGGCCCCGTCCAGCAGCCGGGCGCCGCGCCGGTCGAGGGCTACTCCAACCCCGCCTGGCTCGCCCTCCTCGTCGTCGGCAGACGGCTCGGCCTCTTCGACCACCGGGCCGTGGCCGGGGTGCCCGACCTGGTCCTCTACCCCAAGGCGCTCGGCCTGCTGTGCGCCCTGGGGATCCTGGTCGCGACGGCCTGCGCGGCCCGGCGCCTGGTGGTCCGCTCCTGGCTGGTGACGGGCGCGGCCGGACTGCTGCTCGGCGCCAATGTCTCCTTCGTGGCCTGGATGTTCTCGGGCCTGGAGAATCCGCTGTACGCCTGTGTGGCCACGGTCCTCGCCGCGGTGCTCGTCCGGGCGGTCACCACCCGGAACCTGCTCGGCACCGGACCCGCCGTGACATCCGGGCTGCTCGCCCTGGTGGCGGCGCTGACCAGGCCGGACGGCGCGGTGCTCGCGGGCGTCTACCCGCTGCTGCTCCTGGTGACCGCGCGGCGCGCGCGACTGGGCGCGCGGGCCCGGGCGGCGGCCATCGGCGTCGCCGCCTTCGCCGTGCCGTACGCCCTGTTCATCGGCTGGCGTTACGCGGTCTTCGGGCGGCTCGTGCCCAACACGGCGGTCGCCAAGGCGCAGGAGCTGCCGGACGCCGCGCTGTTCACCGGGACCACCGGGGAACTCCTCTCCTTCGCGGGCTGGCCCGCGGTCCTCGTGGCCGCCGCACTCATCGGCATCGCGCTCACCCGCCGCGGGATGCCGCGCGCCGCCCTCGGCGCCGTCGTCCTGCCGCTCGCCCTGACGCTGTGCGCGTTCGGCATCCTGGAGCCGGACTGGATGGGCATGTACCGGTTCGCGACTCCCGTGTGGCCCCTGGGAGTTCTGGCCCTCACGCTCGCCGCGGTGGGGCTCGCCGAGCGGGGCGGTGCGCGGCCCCGGGCCGCCGTCGCGCTCGCGCTCAGCGGGACGCTGCTCCTGTCCTGGTCCGCGCAGCGCGAGCGGGCCGCCGAGTTCCGCGCCGAGCCGACGCTGCCGATGTGCCTGATCGTCAACCGCGACGGGGTCGTCTTCAACGAGTACGCGGACCGGCTCGGCATCAAGAACGCCTCCGTGCTGCTGCCCAGCCTCGGCGGCACCCTGCTCACCAGCGACCTGAAGGTGTACGACCTCGCGGGCCTCACCGAGCCGCGGATCGCCGACGCGCTGGCCGCGAAGGACGCCGAGGGCCTGCGGACGTACGCCTTCGACGAGTTGCGGCCCACCTTCGTGCACGCCGTGGGCGTCTGGGCGCGCAAGAGCGGCATGAAGGCGCCCCGGCTGACCGCCGAGGGATATCTGCCGCTGTACCGCACGGCTGACGGCGGCGGTGACTGGGTGCGGGCCGACGCCGTTGAACACCCCGAGCGGCTGAAGCGGTTGCGCGCGTGGGCCGACCGCGTCGTACCCGCCGCGTTCGAGAGCGGCCGCGATCAATGCGGTGACGTGCTCAGACCCGGACAGCGCGGCCCGGCATCCGCACCGGAGCCCCGGTGACCCACCGACCCGAACGACCGACCGATGGACCGACCCTGATGGAGACCCCCACCATGACCACGACCAGCAGCGAAGCAACCCCCGGCCAGGACGCGGACAGCGAACTGCCTCGACCGTCCTGCCTGGAGGACGTACCGGGCTGGTTCTGGCCCCTCGACCAGCGCCTGTTCGCCTGGTTCCTGGGCGCGGGCGCCGCGGACACCCCGCCGGGCGACCTCCTCGAGATGGGCTGCTACCTCGGCAAGAGCACCGTCGTCATGGGTGAATTCCTGCGCACCGGCGAGAAGATGACCGTCTGCGACCTGTTCGGCTCGGACGACGGCTACACCAAGGAGGCCACCAAGGCCTTCTACCAGAAGTCGCTGACCCGGCGGGCGTTCGAGGCCAACTACTCGGCGTTCCACGACACCCTGCCCGAGCTGGTGGAGGGCCGCACGGACGTGCTGCCCGAGCTGATCGCCGAGGACTCGTGCCGGTTCATCCACATCGACGCCTCGCACATGTACGACGACGTGGCCGACGACATCCTCACGGCGAAGAGCGCGCTGCGCGAGGGCGGCATCCTCGTCCTCGACGACTACCGCACCGAGCACACCCCGGGCGTCGCAGCCGCCACCTGGGAGGCGGTGTTCCGGCACGGCCTGCGGCCCGTGATGCTCTCCTCCAACAAGCTGTACGGCACGTGGGGCGACCCGGCGCCGCTGCGGGACGCGCTCCTGAAGGAGCTGCGCGGGGTGCCGCACTGCAACCCGGAGATCCAGCGCATCGCGGGCCTCGACGTGCTGCGCGCCTCGCGGGCGAAGATCCCCGCGCCCGAACTCGTCACGTCCCGGCACCCGGCGCCCGCGAAGTCCGGTGCGGTGCCCGCGCCGCGCGCGGCGGGTGCGGGGACGCCCGCGCGCAGGCCCTCGGCGGTGCGCAGGCTCGCCGTCGATCTGCTTCCGCCGCTCGTCACGCGGGCGGTCCGCAGGGCGCGCCGCTGACCCTGTGCGGGATCCCGACCGGGCAAAGTAGCCCAATGCACCACATTGGGTTCACGTCATCCCGCCGGTCCTGGCCCACGTGCACACGCCGCCCGGGCCACTCGTCCGCGTACGGCCCGGAGCCCCTGCCCGCCCCCGGCTCCGGGCCCACGCCCGCCCCCGCGCATCCCGCGGGCCGCGCCTCATGACGCCGCCCCCGGCCCTGCGGCGGCTGCTCGCCACCGCCCGCACCACCCGGTTCCGCGTCGAGCGGGCCGCCGCGGGGCGAGGCGGCGGGGCGCTCCCCGCACCCGTGCACCTCTCGCTGCGCGACAGCAGGACCCTCAACGTCGCCCTCGCCCCCGATCCCGCGGCGGGGGACGTGACACGGGCCCGGCTGCTGATCACCCGGGGGCCGCGGCGGCACGCCGTACCGCTCACCCTGGAGGCGCACCCGCACGGCCGCCCCCTGCTGACGGCGACGGCCACCCTGCGCGACGCGGGCGACGAAGGGCGTGCCGGGGTGCCGTTGAGCGACGGCGTGTGGCGGCTGACCGTCGAGACGCGCGGGTCCCGCGGCCGCGTGCGGCGCCACGGGATCGGCATCGAGGGGAACCCCGCGCCGCCGCCCACCCCGACCGTGCCGCACGCCCCCGACCCCCGCACGGGTCTGCTCGTGCGGATCGTCAGGACCCGGGGCGGGCGGGCCGTGCTGCAGGCGACGCGGTCCCTGCCGCGTGCGGAGCTGGTGCGGTTCGTGCCGCGCGGGGACGGGATCACCGTGCACGGGCGGCTCGTCGCGGCGGCGGGGGTGCCCGCGGGGGGCAGGGCCGTGCGGCGCAGGGACGGCGTCGTCGTACCCGTCGAAGTGGCCTGGCGGGACACCGAGTTCACGCTGCGGGTGCCGCTCGGCGCGATGGCGCAGGCCGGTCCTGGGCAGTGGGTGTGGGACTTCCACGTGGGCGGACTGCCGCTCGGCCGCTGGCTGTCCGACGTGCGCGACCCCGCCGCCTCCTGCCCCACCCCCTTCCGCGTCTTCGCGCTGCCGGGCGGCGGGCTGACCCGGGCCCACGCCCACTTCACAAGCTCCGGGGCGTTCGCGGTGACCTGCCTCGACATCACGGACGTCACGGACCCGACACAGGAGCCCGCGAAGGAGACCTCATGAAGATCACCTACCTCCTCGGCTGGGGCGACGAGATGGGCGGCACCGAGCTCGCCACGTACACCCAGGCCCAGCATCTCGCCGAGCGCCCCGGCATCGAGGTCGAGGTCGTCTCCGTCTTCAGGACCCGCGCCGAGCCCTTCTTCCCCGAGGCGCGCGGCCTCCCCGTCCGCCACCTCGTGGACCGCACCACGACTCCCGAACGGCCCGTGCGGGACACCGAGTTGGACGACGCCGCCTGCCGGACGCTCGCCGCGCTGCCCAGCGAGCTGATCAGGCCCGCCTGGGAGGACGCGTTCGACCGGCTCTCCGACATCGAGATGACCGCCGCGCTCGGCAGCCTCGACACGGACGTCCTGGTCACCACCACTCCCGCGCTGCTCGCCGCCGCCGTGGCGCTGGCGCCCGCGCGGGTCGTCACCGTCCACCAGGAGCACCGGCCCACCCAGCGGCGCGGCCCCTCCGGCGAGCCGCTGCTGCTGCACGCGCCGCGCCTCGACGCGCTCGTCACGCTCACCGGCCGGACCAGGGACTGGATCGCGGAGTCACTCGGCGCCACCGCGCCCGAGCTCGCCGTGATCCCGAACGCCGTGCCGGACGGCTTCAGGCCGCGCGCGGACGGCGAGAGCAAGGTCATCGTGATGGCCGCGCGGCTCACCGGCGAGAAGCGCGTCGACCACGCCGTGCAGGCCTTCGCGCAGGTCGCCGACGCGCACCCCGACTGGTCGCTGCGGATCTTCGGCGGCGGCCACCGCGAGCAGCAGCTGCGCCGCCTGGTGGACGGCTTCGGGCTGCAGGACCGGGTCGAACTGCTGGGCCCCTGCCAGGACATGGCGGCCGAGTGGGCCAAGGCCGGGCTCAGCGTGATGACGGCGGGCCACAACGAGGCGTTCCCGCTGGTCCTCCTGGAGGCCATGGCCGCGGGGGTGCCCGTCATCGCGTACGACGTGGTGACCGGGCCCGCCGAGATCGTGCGCCACCGCGCGGACGGGCTGCTCGTGCCGCCCGGCGAGATCGGTGAACTCGCCGTGGCGATGGACGAGTTGATGGGCGACGACGAAGCCAGACGCGGCTATGCCCGCGCCGCCCGCGAAGGCGTCTACGCCCGCTTCTCCTCCGCCGGTGTCACCGCGCTCTGGGAGGAGCTGTACACGCGCCTGGTGGCGGGCCGGGACCGCCCCGAGCGGCTCGGCGGGCGCGCGGACCGCGTGGCGCTCGGTGTGGCGTCCGGCGGCTGCGGGTTCCGGCCGACCGCCCCGCACACCTACGAGGCGGCGGCGGGCGCCGACGAGCACGCCCGCGAGGACGAGATCCTCGCCGCCGACACCGAGGGCCGCGTGATCCGCTCGGTGGGCCGTCTCGCCGAGCGCCGCGACGACGTCCTGACGCCCCGGATGGCCGACTGGAACCTCGAACTCGCCGCGTCCGCCCTGGAGTCACGCGACGTACCGCATGTCCTCGTCCGCACCCCGGGCGCCACCTCGCACACCCTGGCGGTGGACGCCGACGACCGGGACCGCGCCCTCAAGGCCCTCGCGGGGGCGCTGCACGGGCAGCCCGTCTACGCGGAGCTGGTCAACCCGCGCGACGCGGCCCCGGGCACCGTGCTCGCCGAACGGCTCGACGGCATCGGCGAGTTGGCGGGCGTCAGGCTGTTCAGGCCGGTCACCACCACGACCCTGTCGCTGCGGCACGGCGCGGGCCAGGCCTGCACGGTGGCGTTCTGGAACCGGGACGACGCGGCGGGCTTCCGGGCCCCGTTCGGCACGACGCTGGCGGGCGCCGAGCTGCCCTCGCTCACCCCGACGACGACGCTGCGCGTGGCCGGACGCGACTACCCGACCCTCGGCGTCTTCGCCGAACTCCTCGTCAAGGACGTGGACTTCCCCATCGACGCGGTCTACACCTGGGTCGACGACTCCGACCCCGCCTGGCGCGCCCGCCGTGACGCGGCGCTCGGCGGCAGCGGCCCCACGTCCGCCGACAACGGCGCGGTCCGCTTCCGCAACCGCGACGAACTGCGCTTCAGCCTGCGCTCGATCGCGATGTACGCGCCGTGGATCCGGCACGTGTACCTGGTCACGGCGGGCCAGTCCCCCGCCTGGCTCGCGGCCGACCACCCCGGCCTGACGGTGGTCGACCACCGGGACCTCTTCGCCGACCCGGACGGCTGCCTGCCGACCTTCAACTCGCACGCCATCGAGAGCCAACTGCACCGCATCGAGGGCCTCTCCGAGCACTTCCTCTACTTCAACGACGACATGTTCCTCGGCCGCCCCACCACCCCGGAGACCTTCTTCCTCAGCAACGGCCTCGCCCGCTTCTTCTGGTCCTCGGCATCCGTGCCCGCGCTGCCGGTCTCCCCCGACGACGAGGGCTATCTCGCGGCGGCGAAGAACAACCGCGAGCTGCTGCGCGCCGCGTTCGGCCGCACCACGACGCACAGCTTCTTCCATGTGCCGTACGCGCTGCGCCGCAGCGTCCTCGCGGAGATCACCGAGCGCTTCCCGGCGGAGACGGCGGCCACCGCCCGCAGCCGCTTCCGCTCGCACGGCGACCTGGCCCTCGTCTCCTCGCTGCACCACCACTACGCGTACCTCACCGGACGGGCCGTGCCCGGCGGCATCGCGTACGACTTCGTGGACATCGGCGACCGCCACGACCACGCCCGCCTCGGCCGGCTCCTGCAGAGCCGCGACAAGTCGGCGTTCTGCATCGGCGAGTCCCCCGACAGCGCCGTGGCGGACGAGGAGATGGCGCTTGCCATCCGCTCGTTCCTGACGGCGTACTTCCCGGTGCGCTCGCCCTACGAGGCCTGAGCGCCGCCGCCCGGGGCACCGCCCAGGAAGAGCCGCCGTACGACGCGTTCGGCGGCTCTTCCGTCGTCGTAGGGGCAGAACCGCGCCCGGAAGGCGGACCGCAGCTCCGTCGTCCCCGCCGTGTCCCAGCCCCCGTCCCTGAACAGCCGGGCCAGCTCCGCCTCGTCCGTGGCGACCGCCCCCGGCGTCTCGCCCGGGCGGCCCGAGAGCAGATCGAAGTAGGTGCCCCTGGCCAGCCGGTACGCCTGCCAGTCCGGTGCGTACGTCACGATCGGCCGGTCCAGGCACGCGTAGTCGAACATCAGCGACGAGTAGTCCGTGACGAGGGCGTCGGCGGCGAGGCACAGGTCCTCCACGCGCGCGTGCCCGGTGACGTCGACGAGCTGCGGGTGTGCCGTGAGGCCGGAAAGGCCCGCGTCCGCCCCGTAGAAGTAGTGGGCGCGCACCAGCACGACGTACGACGGGCCGATCTCCGCCACGAAGCGGCGCAGGTCGAGGCGGGGCAGGAAGCCCTTCTGGTAGTCGCGGTGCGTCGGCGCGTACAGCAGCACGGTGCGGCCGTCGCCGACCCCCAACTCCGCGCGGATGCGGGTGACTTCGTCGCCCTTGACGTCGAAGTAGACGTCGTTGCGCGGGTATCCGGCCTCCAGGGCCTGGTAGGCCGCCGACGGGTACACGCGCTCCCAGACCTCGGTGGAGTGCGGGTTCGAGGAGAGGCTGAAGTCCCACTGGTCGGTGTGGTCGAGGACCTTCTGGAAGCTGATGCCGTGCGTGCCCGCCGGGTAGCGGCGCTGGTCGAGGCCCATCTTCTTGAGCGGTGTGCCGTGGTGGGTCTGGAGGTAGAGCTGGCCGGGGCGCTTGGTGAACCCGCCGGGGAAGCTGGAGTTGTTGATCAGGTAGGTCGCCCTGGCCATCGTCTGCCAGTAGCGCCGCGAGCCTTCGATGACGTACTCGACGCCCGCGGGCACCTTGTGCTGGTGGAGGCTCGAGACCACCCACACGCCCCGGATGTGCGGGGCGAGTTCGCGGGCCTTGGCGTGGATCGCGGCCGGGTTGCAGGAGACGCCGCGGTTCCAGTAGGCGCCGTAGACCGCGAGGGAGGGGTCGAGGCCGCGGCGCAGGTCGGTGCGGTAGGCGGCCTTCATGGCGCGGGCGCGGAGCTTCTTCTTCTGCCGCTTCAGCCTGCGGGCCAGGCGAAGCCGCCGGGTCTCGGCCTTGCGCAGGCCCTCGTACGTGCCCCAGGAGGCGGCGGCCAGCGCCTTCTCCTCGGGGGTGCGGGGCGCGGCGCCCGGCGGGGCGTACGCGCGGTGGACGCGGGCCGCCTCCCGGAAGAAGTCCCGCCGGTCGGCCTCCTTGATCCGCCCCGGGTCCTCCAGGACGGCGAGCAGGTGCGCGACGGCGTGCGGGAAGAGCCGGGCCCGCTGCGCCGGGTCGGCCCCGGCGAGGAGTTCCTCGTACCGTTCGGTGACCGCGAAGTGCGTGCGGCCCGGCGTCTTGGCGAAGCTGCCCGCCCGCCGCTCGCGCCAGCGCACACAGGCCCGGTCGAGGACGGCGACGCGCTCCCCGGCGTCCAGGGTGGCCCGCTGGACCGGCACCACGTCCTCGTACGCCCCCTGCGGGAAGGTCAGTCGGCGCTCGTGCCAGAAGGCGCGGCGGAAGACACGGTTCCAGACGGCGGGGGTGGCCGCGAGGGGGTCGCCCGTGAGGTCGTCGCCGCCCGCGCGGACGTTCTCCCACCAGTCGGTCCGCTCGTGCGCGAAGAGCAGCACGTCCGGATCGCCGTGCGCGCGCAGCGCCGCGTCGACGGCTTCGAGGGCGCCCGGCAGGAGCAGGTCGTCGCCGTCGAGGAAGAGGAGGTAGTCGCCGGTGGCCCGGTCGGCGCCGACGGCGCGGGCCGGGCCGGGGCCCGCCGTGGCGGGGATCCTGACGAGTTGCGCGCGCCCGTCGCGCTCCGCATACTCCCCGGCGATCGCGGCGCAGGCGTCGGGTGACGCGTCGTCGACGACGATCAGTTCGAGGTCGCCGGAGGACTGTGCGAGCACCGAGTCCAGGCATTCGCGCAGGTAGCCCTGGACGCGGTGGGCGGGGACGACAACCGAGAAGCGCGACATGGACACCGACCGTAGTCAGCCGGACACCGCCTGTCGAAGACCATTCATCACTCGTTGGGGTGATCCATGGCAAAGAAGTTGACGTTCGGGACGCATGAACGGGCAAAGGGGATGAATACGCCCGAACTACGCCCGAAAGGTCGGTCGCCGTGCAGCCCCGTCTCAGCGTCGTCGTACCCATCTACAACGTCGAGGAGTTCCTGGAGGAATGCCTGGAGTCGATCGCCGGGCAGACCATCGACGGCCGTGACCGCAGGGAAGGACGCGACGGACCCGGCGGCCTCGAATGCATCCTCGTCGACGACGGCTCCACGGACGCCAGCCCCCGCATCGCCCGCGAATTCGCCGCCAAGGACCCCCGCTTCGTCTACGTCCGCCAGCGCAACGCCGGCCTGAGCGCGGCCCGCAACACCGGCGTGCGCAAGGCGTCCCCCACCGCCGAGTTCCTGACCTTCGTCGACAGCGACGACGTCGTGCCGCACGACGCGTACGAGCGGATGATCGCGAGCCTGGACGCGACCGGATCCGACTTCGCGAGCGGCAACGTCTGGCGCCTGAACGACCGCGGCCGCTCCCAGGCCTGGCAGTACAAGTGGCTCACCGCACCGCGCACGCGCACGCACATCGCGCGCGACCTCGACCTGCTCTCCGACCGCGTCGCCTGGAACAAGGTGTTCCGCAGGTCCTTCTGGGACCGCCACAAGTTCGCCTTCCCCGAGGGCAAGCTCTACGAGGACACCCCCGTGATGATCCCGGCGCACTTCCTCGCCGGATCCGTGGACGTGCTCAGCGACCACGTCTACTACTGGCGGGTCCGCGAGGGCTCCATCACCCGGCGCCGCACCGACGTCAAGGGCGTGCGCGACCGCATCGCGGCCTGCGCGCACGTCAGCGCCTTCCTCGCCGAGCACGCGCCCGGGATGAAGAAGACGTACGACATCTCCTGCCTGCGCGACGACTTCGTCTACTTCCTCGAAGGGCTGCCGATGGGGGGCCCCGAGTACCGCGCCGCCTTCATGACGGACACCGCGGCCTTCCTGCGCCGCGCCGACCCCGCCGTCGTCGCGGCGCTCCCCGTCGACCTGCGCGTCAAATGGCAGCTCGTCCGCGAGGCCCGCACCGCCGAACTCATCGAGCTGCTCTCCTTCGAACGCGCCAACGGCACCGCCTTCCACGTGCGCGGCGTGCTACGGCGCAGCGCCTCCTACCCGGGGGTCGGCCGCCTGCCCGACGGCATCGCGCGGCTCGGGCGGCGCGAACTGCCCATGGTGGCCCGGGTCGACGAGGCCCGGTGGGACGCCGAGGGCAAGCTGCGGATCAGCGGCTCCGCATATGTACGCAACCTGGGGGCGACCCGGCCGGGGCACTCCGTCAAGACGGGCCTCCTCAAGTCGGCCCACAGCAAGGGGCAGTTCCGCCGCGTGCCGACGAAGACGGTCGCCGCGCCGCAGGCCACCGAGAAGTCCCGGCAGCGGCTGCACTGCTACGACCTGTCCGGCTTCGAGATGACCGTCGACCCCGCACAGCTGAAGACCGGCGGCCGCTGGCGGCCGGGCAACTGGCTGCTCGGCGTGGTCGTCGCGGGCCACGGCACGGTGCGCCGCGCGGCCGTGCGGGCCGCCGAAGGGGCGTCCGCCCAGTCCGTGGTCCGCGAACTCGGCGACGGGCTGCGCCTCACGCTCGGCTTCAGCAAGGGCCGCCTCGTCCTGCGCGTCCAGGAGTACGCGGCGCGCGTGGACGCCCACCGGCGCGACGGCGGCGACGTGGTCCTGAGCGGACATCTGCCGGGGCGCGTGCGGCCCAAGGCGCTGCGGCTCACCCACCGGCACACCAAGACGGAGTTCGACTACCCGGTCTCGCTCGCCGACGACCGCTTCGAAGTACGCGTACGCCTCGCCGACCTGGAAGGCGTCGCGCCCACCCCGCACCGCGCGCCCAAGGAGGTCGAGCCCCCGCACGGCGACCGCTGGCAGGCCAACCTCGTCCTGCCCGACGGCAAGCTGAAGTCCCTCGCGGCCGCGCTCGCCCTGCCGCCGGGGCGGTACGCGTCCCGCCCGGGCCGCGAACTGTGCGCCACCGCCAACGACCAGGGCCAGCTGGTCGTCGAGCTGACCCGCCAGCCGATCGCCGACCGCGTCGCGTGGGGCGCGGACGGCACGCTCACCGTCGAGGGCGAGGCGGCCTCCGCCAGCTGGGGCGAGGCCGAACTGGTGCTGCGGCACAGCGGCCGCGACGAGGAACTGACGGCGCCCGTGCGGCGCGGCGGCGACCGCTTCAGCGCGGTGGTCGCGCCGGGCGGCGGGGCGCTGCGGGAGGGCCGCTGGTACGCGTTCCTGCGGGAGGTGGCGGCCGGTGCGGGCGGGGACGCCGCGCCGCGCGCCGCGGACGGCATGCCGGTGCGGCTGCTCGCGTCCGTGTCCGCCGCCTTCCCGCTCCACCGGACCGTCCAGGGGCGGGAGTTCACCGTCGACCGGCGGTTCGGCGACCGGCTGCTCGTCGAGGCGGGCCCGGTCCTCGCCCGGTCCGAGCGCGGCGCCTACCGGCAGCACCGGCTGCGCACCGCCCGCTACCCGGAGCTGCGCACCCGGCCGCTGACCGACGCCGTCCTCTACTTCGACGGGGACTCGCCGCGCGCCGTCCACGAGGAGCTGGTGCGCCGCGGCGCCGACGTCGAACACCTGTGGGTGACGCACGACCAGCAGACCGACGTGCCGTCCGGCGCGCGCGGCGTCGAGGAGCACAGCGCCGCCTGGTACGAGGCGCTCGCCCGCTGCCGCCGCATCGTGACGGCGGGACACCTGCCGGACTTCTTCGAACGACGGGCGGGCCAGACCGTCGTACAGACCTGGAACGGCGCGCCCCTCAAGCGCATCGGCACCGATCTGACCGGCACCCTCTACGCCGACCACGGCCACCTCGACGCCCTGCCCGCGCTCTCCCGCCAGTGGGACGTCCTGGTCTCCCCGAACCGTTTCTCCACCCCGCACCTGGGGCGCGCGCTCGCCTACGACGGCGAGATCCTGGAGGCCGGATCGCCCCGCAACGACATGCTGTTCGCGGACGACCGCCGCAAGGTCGCCGAGCGGGTCCGCCGCGAACTCGGCCTCGATCCCGGCAAGCGGATCGTGCTGTACGCGCCGACGTACCGGGACCATCTCGCCTACTCCCCCGGCCGGTTCCGCTACGACGGCGCCCTCGACTTCGGCTCGGCCGAGTCCGTGCTCGGCGACGACCACGTCCTGCTCGTGCGCAAGCACCCGCTGACGGCGGGCCGCCTCACCGGCGCCCGCGCACCCTTCGTCCGCGATGTGTCGGGACACCCGCGCACCGCCGAACTCCTGCTGATCGCCGACGTGCTGGTGACGGACTACTCCTCGCTGATGTTCGACTTCGCGCACACCGGACGCCCCATGCTCTTCCACGCGTACGACCTGGAGCACTACCGCGACACCGTGCGCGGCTTCTACCTCGACTTCGAGACCCGCGCCCCGGGACCGCTGCTCGCCTCCACCGGCGAGGTCGTCGAGGCGCTGCGCGACCTGGACGCCATCGCGGCCCGGCACGCGGAGGCGTACGCGGCGTTCCGCGAGGCCTACTGCGACCTGGACGACGGCCGGGCGTCGGCCCGCGTCGCCCAGAGGCTGATGCGGTGAGCGGCGCGCTCCTCACCCGCAGGGCCGCGCACGGCGCGACGGCGCTGGGCCGCGGGCGGCGGTGGCGGCCCTCGCCCTACGCCGTCTTCGGCGGACTCTTCTGGCTCGTGATGTCCCTCGCCTTCTGGCGGGTCCCGATGTGCTGCGACTTCGGCCAGCACGCGGCGGTCGTCGAGCGCCTGAAGGAGAACCTCCTCCACCCCGCGCACCCGATGGCGGACCTGCCGGGCGAGGGCAGCCCGTACTACTCGCCGTACGCCGTGGCGCAGGGCCTCTTCGCCCGGGCGACCGGCCTCGCGGGCTGGGAGGTCGTGAAGCTCTCCGGGCCGCTCAACCTCATCGCCCTGCTGACCGGCATCGGCCGCTTCGTCCGCGGCCTGACGTCCCGTCAATGGGCCCCGGTCATCGCGCTGTTCGCCATGGTGCTGCTCTGGGGCACGCGGATGGCGTGGTGGAGCGGCTATCTGGGCCTGATGTCGATGACGGGGAACCTCGGCTACCCGTCGACGTTCGCGATCGGCCTGGCGTTCTGGGCGTGGGCCTGGGCGGGCGCGCTCGCCCGCGGGCCGAAGCGGGGGCCCCTGCCGTACGCGGGGCTCGGCGCCCTGTGCGGACTGATCCTGCTCATCCACCCGATCTCCTCGGTGGCCGCGGTGATCGGCGTCGTCGCGTTCGCCGCGTCCGGACACCGGCTGCGGATCTGGGCGGCAACCGCCCTCTCCGCCCTGGCGGTTGCCGCCTGCTGGCCGTACTACAGCGTCCTCTCGCTGGTCGGCGACGAATCCGTCGACTGGATCCACCGGCAGCTCTACACCGAGATGCCCCAGCGCTTCTGGCTCGCCGCGCTCGGCGTCCCCGCCCTCTGGCTGCGCCTGCGCAGGGACCGCAGGGACCCGCTGGTCCTCATGTTCGCCCTGGACTGCGCGGTCGTCGCGTACGGCTGGGTCAGCGGCCACTACACGTACGGCCGCATCCTCGGACTCACCCTGGTCCCCCTCCAGTTCGCCCTCGCCATCGAGCTGGCGGCGCCCCGGCCCTGGGGCTGGCGGCGCGGCGCCCTCGCGGGGGCCACCGCGCTCGGCGCCTGCGTCGGCTTCTTCCAGATCCAGGCGGGCGCCGTGGTGCCGCGGGCCCTCGACCCCATCGGCTTCGACCAGCCGCCGCGCTGGCCCGGCTACGCCTGGGCGAGGGACCACATGCGCGCGGGCGACGTCGTCCTGACCGACGGCTACCGCCCCACCCGCTCCGTCCCCGGCTACGGCGTCAACCTCGTCGCACCCGCCTGGCCCGACCCCGCGCTCGACGAGACGGTGCGCAACCGCCGCCTGCAGGACGTGCGTTCCTACCTCTCCCCCGGCTCCACCCGCACCGAACGCGCCGCGGTGGTCCGCCGCTACCACGTGCGCTGGCTGCTCCTCTCGCCCGAGCAGAAGGCGCCGCCGGAGGCCGTCGTGGTGGACTGGAGTCCGCGCACCGGCGAGGTCCTCGCCCGGGTGAACGGCGCCCGGGATCAGCGGCGGACGTAGAGACGCAGGGCCGCACCCGGCACCGCGTACGTGGCGCGCGGCGTGAACTCCCTCTTCAGTACGTCGAGTTTGGCCTCGTCAGCGGCCGCCTCCACGCTCCCCTTCTCGGCCAGCTCCCGCACGGCCCTGCGCAGCGCGGGCGGCTCCGTCATGACCCAGACCCGCTCCACGCCCGCGAGCCTGCGCCGCAGTTCGACGGGGTCGACCTCCACACCGTAGAGCGTGCCGGAAGCCGCGGGCGAGACGCCCAGGGCGATGTCCCTGACCCCGCGGAAGTCCTCCGGGTAGGCCAGTGAGACCCGCCGTGCGATCACCGGCAGGAACAGCACCGGCTCACCGGGCCGCACCTCACGGGCGGCGAAGGCGGCGGCCCCCGCGGGATTCTCCCGCCCGTGCCCCACCACGCGATCGGCCCGGTGCAGCGGCAACTGCCACCACAGACTGAACCCGACGACCGCGGCCCCGAGTGCGGCGACGGCCGTGCGGCGGCGGTGCGGGAGCCACCCCCCGCGCCCCCGGAGCCGGCCCGCCGCGGCGGCCGCCCGCACGACCCGGTCCGCGCCCGCCGCCACAAGCAGGGGCAGGCCCGCGAGGGCGAACAGGACGTAGCGGTCGTGGTACAGGGGCCAGCGCTGCGAGACCGCGAAGAGCACGACGGGGGGCAGGACCAGGAGGGGCAGCGCCACCGCGGGCAGCGAAAGCCCGCCCCGTCCGCCGCGCGACCAGGGCGGGCGCAGCGCGATCACGGCGAGCAGCACCTGCCCGACCAGCACGAGCTGTGTCGGCCCCGCGAACGCGCGGAACAGCTCGTCCGCGGCCTCCGCGTCCGGTGGCACGAGCCATGACACCTGGGCGGACTGCCCGCCGGAGACGACGAGCAGGGGCAGGAGCAGGACGCAGGTGGCGCCCGCGGCGGCCGTCCAGCCGCGCCGGGCGGGGCGCGGCACCCGGGCGAGCAGCAGGGTCGCCGCATGGGCGAGGAGCAGCAGCGCGGCGAGTTCGTGGAGCAGCGCGGTGCCGGTGGCGGCGGCCGCGTAGGCACACCAGGCGCGCCGGTCGGCGCCGTGCCGTGAACGCTCGACCGCCCGCACGAGGAGCAGCGTGGTGAGCGCGGCACCGGCGGCGACGAGCGCGTACGAACGCCCTTCCTGCGCGTAGTGCCCGGCGATCGGCGTCACCGCGTACAACAGGCCCGCCCACAGCCCGACGCGCGGCCGCGCCAGCCGGGTGCCGATGACGGCGACGAGCGCGGCGGCGGCGGACGCGGCGAGCACCGAGGGCAGCCGCAGCGCGACCTCGCCGGGGTCGGCGGGGAGCACGGCGTGCATGAGGAGGTAGTAGAGGCCGTGCACCGCGTCGACCTGGTGCAGCAGATGCCAGATCTCGGGGAGCGAGCGCCGCGCGACCTGGAGGGTGGCTCCTTCGTCGCGCCACACGGTGCCGCGGTCCAGGCCCCACAGGCCGATGGCGAGCATGACGAGGGCGGGCAGGAGCGCGGCGAGGACGGGGGCGGGCGCGGGGGCGGAGGGGGGCGCCGGGGCGGGGCGGGGTGGCGTGGTGCGGGGGGCGGAGCTGCGAGAAGGGGTGCTCCGGGGAGCGGGAAGCGGCGTGGCCTGCATGAAGCCGAGCTTGTGCTATTAACCCACTTTTAGCGAGGATTGACACTCCTTGCCTGCCCCTCAAATGGCTCCCTAATCGGATAATTGGCGGCAACCACTAAAATTTCCTCTGTGGACCGCACCCTGCCTCAACAGCCCTCTCCCGCCCCGGACAACGGCACCGGCGTCTCGATCGTCGTGATCGGCTACAACGACGCGGCGCATGTCGCGGACGCCGTGCGCTCGGCGCTCGCCCAGGGGCCCGCGGTCCACGAGGTGATCGCCGTCGACGACTGCTCCACGGACCACAGCGCCGAGGTGCTCGCCGCGCTCGCGGCCGAGGACCGGCGGGTGCGGGTGATCCGCCGCGCCACCAACAGCGGCGGCTGCGGCGCGCCCCGCAACGACGGGATCGACGCCGCCACCTCCGCGTACGTGATGTTCCTCGACAGCGACGACGTGCTGCCGTCCGGCGCGGTCGACGCCCTGCTCGCCGCGGCGGACCGGCACGGCGTGCAGGTCGCGTCCGGACTCTGCGTACGCCGCGAGCTGCCGTCCGGCCGCGAGGTGCCCTGGCAGCCGGAGCTCTACCGCAAGGAGCGGCTCGTCGGCAGCCCCGACCTGCGGCCGCGCCTCGTCCACGACACGCTCTGCGTCAACAAGCTCTACCGCACCGACTTCCTGCGCGAGCACGGCATCCGCTTCCCCGAAGGCCGCTTCATCTACGAGGACTTCGTGTTCACCGCGCGCATGCTCGCCGCCGCGCCGCGCATCGCGCTCGTCCCCGACACCGTCTACGTCTGGCACGTGCGCCGCACCGCCGCCAAGCTCTCGATATCCCTCGACCGCTCGGGCATAGCCAACTGGCAGGCCCGCATGGAGGCGCACCGCCAGTCCGTCGAGATCCTGCAGGACGCGCACGGCCCCGGCGGCAAGCGGCTCGCCCGGGCGGCCCGCGCCAAGTTCATCGAGCACAGCCTGCGGATGTACACCCGTGAACTCACCGCGCGCGGCCCCGAGTACCGGCGCGAGTGGTGGGCCGCCACGCGCGCGTACCTGGAGACCTTCGACGCCGCCGACCTGGACGCGGCGCCCGCCCCCGGCCGTGTCATCGCGCGCGTCGTCCTCGCCTCCGAGAAACCGCGCGACCTGAACCGCCTCAAGCAGGTGGCGGCCCGCCCCGCCCGGCTCGCGCCGCCGTACCCGCAGGACGCCGAAGGCACCCCCGTCTGGGCGGCCGACCTGCCCGAGGTCACCCTGGAACACCTCCTCGTACGCCCCCTGCGCCTGCTGCCCCTGGCCGTGGACGGCGAACTGCGGCCGCGCGCGGGCGGGGCGCGGCTCACGCTGCGGCTGCACGAGCTGTACGGGCGGGTGGCGGACGCCGGGCCCGCCACGGTCGACGTGGAGCTCATCCACCGGGAGAGCGGCAGGACCGGGCTGCGGCGGACGGCCGAGCTGCGCCCCGCCGCGGAGCGGGAGACACCGGCGGACGAGGTGTCCGGCGGGACCTGGGCCGCCACGGTCCTGCTCGACCTCGGCTCGCTCGACGGCGGCGTGTGGGACATCCGCCTGCGGCTCGGCTTCGCCGACGGGACCGCGCGCGACAGCACCGCGCACGCGCTCGCCGGGCCCGGCCTGCTGCGCCGCACGGTGGTGCCGGGCGGGCGGCGCGGCGTCCTGCTCGTCCAGCCGTACGCCACCCAGGCCGGCAACCTCGCGGTGCGCATCGCCCCCGGGGTGCGGGGCGTCGCGGGGGTCGCCAAGCGGCGCCTGGCCCGCGTGGCCCACCGCGTCGGCGGCCGCTGACACGTCCCGTACGCCGCCTCTGCGACACTGCACCACGGCACGACACGTCACACACACGAGGGAACAGGGCGACCATGACCTGGCTGATCACCGGCGGCGCCGGATACATCGGGGCGCACGTCGTCCGCGCCATGACGGCGGCGGGCGAGCAGGCCGTGGTCTACGACGACCTGTCGACGGGCATCGCGGGGCGCGTGCCCGACGGGGTGCCCCTGGTGGTCGGCTCGGTCCTCGACGGCGAGCGGCTCGCGCGCGCCTTCGAGGAGCACGCGGTCACCGGCGTCGTGCACCTGGCGGGCAAGAAGCGGGTCGGCGAGTCCGTGGAGCGGCCGCTGCACTACTACCGCGAGAACGTGGAGGGCCTGCGGGTGCTCCTGGACGCGATGGTCACGACGGGCGTCGCCCACATCGTCTTCTCCTCCTCCGCCTCGGTCTACGGCATGCCCGATGTGGACCTGGTGACGGAGCAGACCCCCTGCCTGCCGATGAGCCCGTACGGCGAGACGAAGCTGGCCGGCGAGTGGCTGGTCCGCGCGACGGGCCGCGCGCACGGCCTGACGACGGCGTCCCTGCGCTACTTCAACGTGGCGGGCGCAGCATCGCCCGACCTCGCCGACACCGGCGTCTTCAACCTCGTCCCGATGGTCTTCGAGAAGCTCACGGACGGCGCGGCCCCCCTCATCTTCGGCGCGGACTACGCCACCCCCGACGGCACGTGCGTACGCGACTACATCCACGTCGTCGACCTGGCGGAGGCCCATGTCGCCGCGGCCCGCAAGCTGGCCGCCTCGCCCCGGGGCACGGACCTGACGCTCAACATCGGCCGTGGCGAAGGCGTTTCGGTCCGCGAGATGACGGACCTCATCAACGAGGTCACCGGCCACACCACCCCCGCCGAGATCACCGCCCGCCGCCCCGGCGACCCGGCCCGCGTGGTCGCCGCCGCCGACCGCATCGCCACGGAACTCGGCTGGTCGGCCAAGCACGACGTACGCGACATGATCGCCTCGGCCTGGGCGGGCTGGCTGCGCGACCACCCGAGGGTGTAGCAGGCTCCACCCCCAAACAGGGACCACGCTCTCTCGCCCCTTTGACCTGCGATTTCTAGCGTTCTCAGTGGAAGCGGCGACCACTGGGAGGGCGTACACGATGTTCAGGCGAAGGGGTTCGGGGGCCACGGCGGTGGCGGAGGCGGTCGAGCCCGACGCGCTCGTGCTCGACGGGGTCGGCAGGTCCTACCGGCGCGGCGCCGTCGCACTCGAACCCGTCGACCTCGCCGTGCCGCGCGGCCGGTTCCTCGCCGTCATGGGCCCCTCCGGGTCCGGGAAGTCGACGCTGCTCCAGTGCGCGGCGGGCCTCGACCGGCCGACGTCGGGGACCGTGCGCATCGGGGGCGTCGCGATCGCCCCGCTCGGTGAGGCGGCGCTGACCAGGCTGCGGCGCGAGCGGGTCGGCTTCGTGTTCCAGGCGCACAATCTCGTGCCGTCCCTGAGCGTCCTGGAGAACGTCGCCCTGCCGCTGCTGCTCGGCGGCGTCACCGACGACGCCGGGCGGGCGCTGCGCGCGCTGGACTCCGTCGGCCTCGGCGAGCGCGGCACCGACCGTCCCGCGGAACTCTCCGGCGGGCAGCAGCAGCGCGTCGCGATCGCCCGCGCCCTGGTGACATCACCAGAGGTGGTCTTCGCCGACGAGCCGACGGGCGCCCTCGACCCGGCCACCGCGCAGGACGTGCTCGCGCTGCTGCGGCAGGCCGTCGACCGGGACGGCCACACGGTGGTGATGGTGACGCACGACCCGGCCGCGGCGGCCTGGGCGGACGAGGCGCTGTTCCTCGCCGAGGGACGCATCGCCACCCGCCTCACGCGGCCGGACAGCGCCCAAGTGCACGGCATCATGCGGAACTTGGGGCGGCGGGCGGCATGAGCGACCCGACGTCTCCGTACACGACACCCTCCGCACGCACGCGTACGCACCGCACCCGGAAGGCCGACGCCGTCGGTCTGCTCGCCGCGCGCGCCGCACGGACGCACCGCAAGGCGTGGGCCGCGGTCTTCGCCGCGCTCGCCCTGACCTCCCTCCTGCTCGGCACCTTCGGCCTCGCGCTCGCCTCGGCCGGACTCGGGCACGCGCGCGTGGAGCGCTACGCGGCGGCCGACCTCGTCGTCACCGGCGACCAGAACACCCGGTACACGGCCACGCCGTGGGGCAGCGACCCCGAGACGGCGACGGCCGGACTCACCGAACGCGTACGGGTGCCGGAAGCGGCGGCCGACGCCGTGCGCAAGGTCCCCGGGGTGCGTGCGGTGATCGCCGACGAGGTGTTCCACGTCGGCGTCCGGGGCGAGGAGGCCACCGGACGCCCCTGGCCCGCGGCCCGGCTGGCGCCCTACGCGCTGCGCGAAGGGACCGCCCCCAAGCGCCCTTCCGAGATCGTCGTGGGCGCGGGAACGGCCCGCGTCGGCGCCACCGTGACCGTCCGCACGGCCGGGTCCGGCGCCGCGTACCAGGTCGTCGGAACCGCCGAAGGCCCGCGCGCGAGCGTCTACTTCACCTCCGGCGAGGCCCACCGCCTGGCCGGCCGCCCCGGCTCGGTGGCCGCGCTCGGCGTGACGGCCGCCCCCGGGACCAGCACGTCGGACCTGTACGCGCGCGTGCGGCACGCCCTGGACGCGAAGGGCCTGCACGCCGTGGGGCACCGGGCGGACGGGGACGGCGCGGGACTGCGCGTACTGACGGGGAACGGGCGCGGCGGCGCCGAGTTCCTCGCGGTGGCGCCCGCCCGGTCGGGCCTCCTGGCCATGCTCGCCTCCGTGGCCGCGACGGTCGTCCTCATCGCGCTGCTCGTCGTGTCGTCGACGGTGGTGCAGGCGCTGCAGCAACGGGGCCGCGAACTGGGCCTGTTGCGGGCGGTCGGCGCGACACCGCGGCAGCTGCGGGGCGCGGTGGGCCGCGAGGTCGGGCGGGTCGCGGCGCGGGCGGCACTGACGGGAGCGGCGGCCGCCGTCCCCGCCTACCTGGGCCTGCGCGCCCTCCTCGACGCCCGGGGCGCGCTCCCGCCCGGCCTCGAACTCCCCCTGCCGCCCTGGCTGTTGCCCGCTCCCCTGGTGACGGCGGCGCTCACCCTCCTGGTGGCGCGCGTCGCCGCACTGATCGCGTGCGCGCGGACGGCGAAGGTGCGCCCCGCGGAGGCGCTGCGCGAGACGGCGCCGGGCAACGCGCGCCGGATCACCGGCCTCGTCCTGCTGTTCCTCGGCATGAGCTCGGCGGGGACGGCGACACTGCAGCACGGCGAGGCCGCGGCAGCGGCGGCCGGTGCGGCCGCGGTGGTCCTGGTGATCGGATGCGCGGTGCTCGGCCCGTGGATCGCCGAGGGCGCCCTGCGGATACTCGGCACCCCGCTGCGCCGCATCGGCGGCCCGGCGGGCCGTCTGGCGGCGGCCAACTCCCTTGCCATGGCCCGCCGTTCAGGTGCGGCCATCACACCAATCATCCTGGTGACGGCGTTCATCGCGGTGCAGCTGTCGGCGGGCGCGACCCTCACGCACGCCGCGGGCACCCAGGCCGACGACGCGGCCCGCGCGACCTTCGCCCTGACCACACCGGGCGGCCTGTCCGCGCAGGACCTGAAACGCGTGCGCGAGACCCCCGGCGTGACCGCCGCGACCGGCGTCACCCGGAGCACCGTGGTCCTGGCCCGCCGCGAAACGGGCTCGCCCCGCCTGGACCGCCTCCCGGTGCTCGGTGTCACCCCGAAGGGCCTGACGCACACGCTGGACCCCGGCATCCGCAGCGGCGACATCGGCGCGCTGCGCCCCGGCACGGTGGCGGTGGGCAGGGATCAGGCGCGTTCCCTGGACGTACGCCCCGGATCAAAGGTGACACTCCGCTTCGGCGACGGAGTCGAGGCACGACTGACCGTGGTGGCCGTCTACGACCGCCAACTGGCCCTGGGCGCCTTCCTGTTCTCCCACGAACAGCTCACCCGCCACCTCTCCTCACCCGCCCACGGCCGGATCCTGGTGACCTCGAAAGGCACCACCCCCCGGACACTGCGGGCGGCGGCACCCGGGGCCCGGATCACGCCGCGCCCCGGCCCCGAACGGACCGAACCGGAGGACCAGGCGCTGGGCGAAGTCGTGACCATGGCGGCGGTCGGCGCGATCGGCGGCTTCACCGCGATCGCCGTCCTGAGCACCCTGTCCCTCATCGCGATCGGACGACGCCCCGAACTGTCCCTGCTGCGCCTGGCCGGTGCGGGACGCCGTCAACTGCGCCGCATGCTGCGCCTGGAAGCGGCAGCCATGGCCCTCACCGGCCTCACGGTCGGCGCGGCCGTGGCCTCGGTCCCCCTCCTGGCCTTCAGCATGACGGCGGCCCACTCCCTGCCCCACCTCCCACCGACCCAGGCGGCCCTGCTCACCACACTGGTCGCGGCAACGACCTACGCAGGCACCCTGCTCCCCTCCCGCCCGCCCCTACGGGACCGCTACCCCCACCCATCGAGTGCGAGGCGAGACGAGTGAGGCGGAACGCACCCGGACCCGCGGCCCCAACCGACCCCCGGTACCTACCCCCAGTACCTAACCCCGGTTCAAATACGCAAGAACCGCCAGCACCCGCCGATGCCCACTGTCGCTGGGCGGCAGCCCCAACTTCGCAAAGACGTTCCCGATGTGCTTGCTGACGGCCCGATCCGACACCACAAGGAGCGAAGCGATCGTCGCGTTGTCCCGCCCCTCCGCCATCAGCTGCAGCACCTCCCTCTCCCGCGGCGTCAACGAATCCAGCGGATCATCCCGCCGCCGCGTCAGCAACTCCGTCACCACCTCCGGATCGAGCGCCGTCCCACCCCCCGCCACCCTCTCCAGCGCGTCCAGGAACTCATCGACCCGCCCCACCCGGTCCTTCAGCAGATACCCGACCCCGCTCGCACCCCCGCCCAACAACTCGGCGGCATACGTCTCCTCCACGTACTGCGACAGCACAAGCACCGGAAGCCCGGGAATCTCCGCCCGCGCCGCAAGCGCCGCCCGCAGTCCCTCGTCGCGGAACCCGGGCGGCATCCGCACGTCCAGCACCGCGACGTCCGGCCGGTGTTCGAGGAGGGCGGGCAGCACCTCGGGCCCGCTGGAGGCGACCGCCACCACCTCGTGCCCCGCGGAGGTGAGCAGCAGCACAACCCCTTCCCGCAGCAAGGCGTTGTCCTCGGCGATCACCACGCGCACGGCAGCTCCACTTCGATCACGGTCGGCCCCCCGACGGGACTCGTCACCTCAACTTTCCCATCGAGCGCGGCGACCCGCCGCCGCATCCCGAGCAGCCCGCTCCCGGCCCCCTCGTCGGCCCCGCCCCGCCCCTCGTCCCGCACCGCGATCCGCAGCACCCGCTCGACCCGGGCGAGTTCCACGCAGGCCCGCTCGGCCCCGCTGTGCTTGGCGGCGTTGGTCAGCGCCTCGGCGACGACGAAGTACGCGGCGGCCTCCACGGCGGCGGGCGCCCGCGGCCCCTCCTCGACGCCGTCCTCGCGCACGGCCACCTCGAGCCCGCTGCCCGCGGCAAGCGCCCGCACCGCCCCCACGAGCCCCCGGTCGGTGAGGATCGGCGGATGGATGCCGCGCACGACGTGCCGGAGTTCCGTGAGCGCCTCCTCGGCCTGGTCCTGGGCGTCGGCGAGGAGTTTCTTCGCCGCTTCGGGGTCCTTGTCGTACGCGCGCCTGGCCAGCCCGACCCGCATCGAGAGGGAGACGAGGCGGGCCTGCGTGCCGTCGTGCAAGTCCCGTTCGATGCGCCGCAGTTCGGCGCCGTGCGCGGCGACGGCACCGGCGCGTGTGACGGTGAGCTCCTCGACGCGCTCGGCGAGTGCGGCGCTGCGCCGCGCGTCGGGCGAGGGGGTGAGCAGGGCCCGCGACCACACCGCGTCGAGGTCGGCGAGGCGCGGGACGAGCGGCAGCACGACGGCCTTGCGCCGGGCCAGTCCGCACCACACGCCGTCGACGATCAGCCCGATGACGAACAGCGGCAGGGCGACGTACAGCAGGAGCCAGCCGTACACGAAGTGGACGCCGAGCCAGCGCAGATCGCGCCAGGTGCCGGGGTCCTTGAGGGCGGTGCTCACGCGTTCACGGACACCGCCGGTCAGCGGGAGGTACGCCTCGGGGACGGGCTCCCCCGTCCACCGGCCGACGACGCGCCGCTTGAACCCGGCGGTCCTGCGGAGCAGTTGCACGGTTTCGGGCAGTACGGCCGCACCGACCACGAGGGCGGTGACGAAGGCGGTGAACAGGATGAGCGCGAGGAAGAGGTACGAGACGAGGGCGAGCCCGGCACCCTTGGCCAGCTGGAGCAGGGCGAGCGCGGTGCGCCGTATCGTCTCCTTCATGCAGGTCAGGCTAGGCCACTGGGCACGCGCACGACGGTGGGCGGTCTCCCGGAGGATGGTGGAGTGCGCTACACCATGGGTTCGGGAGGGCACTCCATCGCCCTCGCGGTGCGCGGCAGGCAGAGTTGATCCCAGGTCGCCGCGTCGCACGGCACGGCGGCCGCCCCGTACCGCACCTCCCGGAAGGAAACCCCCATGAAGGCCCTGCTCTGGCTGATCCTCCTCGCCGCTCTCGCCGTCAACATCTCGACGAGCTTCGCCTTCGACGGCGCGAAGCAGGCACTGATCAGCGTCGCCACGGGCGTCGTGGCGCTCGGCTCGGGCATCACCCTGGTCGTGACCCGCCGCCGCGAGGCCTGAGCGGCGCCCCGGCGCCGGTCCCTGGGGCAGGGGCCGCTCAGAGCGCCCGCAGCCCCGCAGCCGTAGCCGTGGCGAGCCTGCCCAGATACCCCTTGGGCAGCTCGGCCCGCACCACCACGGACCGCCAGTAGAGCGGCCCGGAGACCAGATCGAGCGCGAGGTCCTCGTCGGCCCCGTCCCGCACCTCGCCCCGCTCGACGGCGGCCCGCACGATGCCGCTCGCGACCCCGTGCTGCCCTTCCCGCAGCGCCTTCTGCAGCGCCTGAGCGATCTCGGGATTGCGCGCGGCCTCGGCCTGCAGGTCGGGGATGATCTGGGACGCGACGGGGTGCCGCAGCGCCCGCGACGTCACCTCGTACAGCAGCCGCAGATCGCCCTCCAGGGACCCGGTGTCGGGCGCGGGCAGGCCCTGTACCGCTATGGCCGACATGAGGTCGAGCACGAGGTGCAGCTTGGAGCGCCACCGGCGGTAGACGGCGGTCTTGCCGACGCCCGCGCGGCGGGCGATGCCTTCGATGGACATGCGCGCGTAGCCGACGGCGGCGAGTTCCGCGAAGACGGCAGCCCTGATGGCCTCGGTCACGTCCTCGCGGAGCACGGCGGCCCCGGCGGGGGCCCTGCGGCGCGGTTGTTCACCTGGTGGCCTGCTCGTCGTCATACCGGACAGCATAAAGCGTCACGACGATACGGTTGCGTTCCGACGTAACGGCGCCCTACTCTCGACGTTGCGACGATACGGGTCCGTCCCGACGTTCGCCTCAGCTTCCCCGAGCGAAAGCAACGGACGTGAGCCAGGTCCTCGACGCATCTCCCCCCGCAGCAGCCCAGGCCGACCCCGCCGATCAGGGCCTGACCCCCGCCGAACTCGCCGCCCGGTACGGCCTGACCGTCAGCGGCGCCCGGCCGTCCCTGCCCGCCTACGTCCGGCAGCTGTGGCAGCGCCGCCACTTCATCACCGCCTTCGCCACCGCCAAGCTCACCGCCCAGTACAGCCAGGCGAAGCTCGGCCAGCTCTGGCAGATCATGACCCCGCTCCTGAACGCGGCGGTCTACTACTTCATCTTCGGCGTCCTGATGAACACCAAGCGCGACGTCGAGGACTACGTCCCGTTCCTGGTCACCGGCGTCTTCGTGTTCACGTTCACGCAGCAGTCCGTGCTCGCGGGCACCCGCGCCATCTCCGGCAGCCTCGGCCTGGTGCGCGCCCTGCACTTCCCGCGGGCCTCGCTGCCCATCTCGTACTGCCTGCAACAGCTCCAGCAGCTGCTCTTCTCGATGGCCGCGCTGCTGGTGATCCTGCTCTGCTTCGGCGTGCCGCCCACGCCCGCCTGGCTGCTTGTGGTCCCGGCCCTCGCGCTGCAGTTCACGTTCAACACGGGCCTGGCGATGGTGATGGCGCGGATCGGCAGCAAGACGCCGGACATCGCGCAGCTGATGCCGTTCGTCCTGCGGACCTGGATGTACGCGTCCGGGGTGATGTGGAGCATCGACGCGGTCCTCAAGGGGCGCGACCTGCCGCACATCGTCAAGGTGCTCCTGGAGTGCAACCCCGCGGCCGTCTACATCGACCTGATGCGGTTCGCGCTGATCGACACCTTCCACCACGACCAGCTCCCGCACCACGTGTGGGCCTGGGCCCTCGGCTGGGCCCTGCTCGCCGGGATCGGCGGGTTCATCTACTTCTGGAAGGCAGAGGAGACCTACGGCCGTGGCTGACACCCCGGCGGGCGCCGCCCCCACCGTCATCGTCGACCAGGTCGACATCGTCTACCGCGTGCACGGCGCGGGCGCCACCGCGGGCCGCGGCAGCGCGACCGCCGCGCTCGGCCGCATCCTCAAGCGCGGCAAGGGCGAATCCCCCGGCGTACGCAAGGTGCACGCCGTCAAGAAGGTGTCGTTCACCGCGTACAAGGGCGAGGCCATCGGCCTGATCGGCACCAATGGCTCGGGCAAGTCCACCCTGCTCAAGGCCGTCGCGGGCCTGCTGCCCGTGGAGAGCGGCCGGATCTTCACCGACGGCCAGCCCTCGCTGCTCGGCGTGAACGCGGCGCTGATGAACGACCTCACCGGCGAGCGCAACGTCCGGCTCGGCGGCCTCGCGATGGGCATGTCCCGCGAGCAGGTCCAGGAGCGCTACCAGGAGATCGTCGACTTCTCCGGCATCAACGAGAAGGGCGACTTCATCACGCTGCCGATGCGCACCTACTCCTCGGGCATGTCGGCCAGGCTCCGCTTCTCCATCGGCTCCGCCAAGGACCACGACGTCCTGCTCATCGACGAGGCGCTCGCGACCGGCGACCGGTCCTTCCAGAAGCGCTCCGAGGCCCGCATCCGCGAGCTGCGCAAGCGCGCGGGCACGGTGTTCCTGGTCAGCCACAACAACAAGTCCATCCGCGACACCTGCGACCGGGTGCTCTGGCTGGAGCGCGGCGAGCTGCGGATGGACGGTCCCACCGGTGAAGTCCTCGCGGCGTACGAGGACTTCACCGGCGGCAAGAAGTAGCCGGGAGCCGGGCAGGCCCTAACCGGCCAGCAGCTTCCCCGGGTCGTCGCCGTCGGCCACCAGGTGCAGACCGGCGGCGGCCGCCTCGCCCGGCGCCGGAGCGGGCACGCGCTCGGCGAGCGGCACGGACGGCGGCGCCATCTCCTTGCCGAGCAGGACCCGGCGTACGACACGCTCCGCCGCGTTCCCGTCGTCCCACTGGCAGAACCGCTCGCGGAAGGCGGCCCGCAGCGCGGTGGCCTCCGCGCCGCGCCAACTGCCGCTCCTGAACAGCTCGATGAGCTCGTCCTCGTCGGTGGCGATGACGCCCGGCGTCTCGCCCGGCTTGCCCGACAGCAGGTCGAAGGTGACGCCGCGCGACTTGACGTAGACGTCCCAGTCGTCGGCGTACGTGATGATCGGGCGGTCGAGGTTGGCGAAGTCGAACATGATCGACGAGTAGTCCGTGATCAGCGCGTCGGCGGCCAGGTTCAGCTCCTCGACGACCGGGTACGCCGACACGTCGATCAGCGCGCCCTCCTCCTCCAGGCGCTTGAGCTGCGGGTCGGCGCCGTAGAAGTAGTGGGTGCGCACGAGCAGCACGACGTCGGGGCCGAGCTCCTGGGCGACCTTCGCGAGGTCCAGGCGGGGGATGAACCCGGCCTGGTAGTCGCGCACGGTCGGCGCGTACAGGACGGCCGTCCTGCCGGGCTCGATCCCGAGCTTCTCGCGGATCGCGGCCACGTCGGCGGCGCCCGCCGTGTAGTACACGTCGTTGCGCGGGTAGCCGGAGTTGACCGACTCGAAGGCGCAGGGGTAGACGCGCTCCCACTCCTCGGTGGTGTGCTGGTTCGAGGAGATGCTGAAGTCCCAGCGGTCCGCGCGCTCAAGGAGCTTGCGGAAGCTCATGCCCTTGGCGGCCGCGGGGTAGCGCTGCTGGTCGATGCCCATGCGCTTGAGCGGCGTGCCGTGGTGGGTCTGGAGGTAGACCTGCCCGGGGCGCTTGACCACGCGGTCGGGGAAGTTGACGTTGTTCACGAAGTACTTGGCGCGGGCCATCACCTCCCAGTAGCGGGGGGTGTTGGCGACCACGTAGTCGATACCCTCGGGGACCTGGTCCTCGAGCGACTTCTTGACGACCCACACCCCGTGCACGTTCGGGGCCAGCTCCTTGGCCTTCTCGTAGACGGCCAGCGGGTTGCAGGACGGCAGGCGGTACCAGTACGCCGCGTACACCGCGAGGTTCTCGTCGATGGGGCGCTGGCGCTGCAGCTGGTAGTACGTCGCGTAGGCGCGCTTGCCGACCTTGTTCTTGGTCTTGCGCGCCTTGGCACGGCCCTTCACATAGCCGCTGTTGACCAGCTTGAGGCCCTGGAAGGCGCGGTACGAACCGCGGCCCACCGCATGGAACTTGGCGCCGAGGATGCCCTCGGGGACCTCGAAGCCGGCCGGCAGGTAGCGGCGGTAGTGCGCGGCGGCCTTGCCGAAGAACTCGGCGCGGGCGTTCGGCGGCACCCGGTCCGGGCGGCTGAGGATGAAGAGGTAGTGGTCGACCATGTGCTGGAACATGAACGCGCGCCACCGGTGCAGCTCGGGCCGCTCCTCGATGAAGCGGAAGAGACGCTCGTACGTCGCGAACACGGCGAAGTGCTCACGGCTCGGCGTGCGCAGCGCGTTGCCCTGGCGGCGCTGGCGGTAGTGCACGCAGACGCGGTCGAGCAGGGAGATGCTGGCGGCCGTGAAGAGCGACTCGTAGACGACGACCGCGTCCTCGTAGAAGCCCTCGGGGAAGCTGAAGCCGCCTTCCAGGTAGAACTCCCTGCGGTACGCCTTGTTCCACACGACCGTGAACAGGTCGAGCAGCTCGGGGCGTTCGGCGATCGTGAAGACGTCCGGGCCCGGTTCGGCGAACAGGTCGGCGTCGCGGTTGCGCCGCTCGCCGTTCCACCAGAACGTGCGCGCGTAGTCGTACAGGACCATGTCGGGGCGGCCGGTCGCGTCGATCCGCTCGACGATCGCCTCCAGGGCGCCCGGCACGAGGGTGTCGTCGCTGTCCAGGAAGAGCAGGTACTCACCCTTGGCGCGCGCGACACCCGTGTTCCGGGCGTGGCCTATCCCGCCGTTCTCCTCCTGGTGCACCGCGACGACGCGCAGATCGCGCTCCGCGTACTCGTCGAGGATCGCTCCGGAGCCGTCGGGCGACAGGTCGTCGACCGCGATCAGTTCGAAGTCCCCGTAGCTCTGCGTAAGCACCGAGTCGAGGCACTCGCGGAGATACCCCTGAACTTTGTAGACAGGGACGACAATGCTGATCCGTGGCATTCGGGCTGAGCTCCTCGGGCAGGTGGGGCCGGAGTACAGGGCAGTGTGGAGATTTACTAATAGGTACCTCCTTTCGAGTCTATGACCGTTTAACGAACTTCGCTGCACGCCAAAGGTCCCGAAACGGACAGGACCAAGGTCCTCGATCGCCCGAACCAGGACATACGCGAAGGGGGCGCCCCGGACCATCAGGCCCGGAACACCCCCTTCCGCACACGGCGGAGAACTGCGCGGAGCCACAAGGGGCTACGCGTAGTTACGAAGAGCTACGAGTGCGTGCGCAGCAGCGTCCGCATCGTCCGCATCGCCACGGACAGGTTCGCCAGGTCGAACGCGTCCGAGCTCTGGATCTCCTCCAGGGTCGTCCGCGCCCGGGTCAGGATCGGCGCGTTCTTCTCCTCCCACGCCTTGAAGCGCTGGTCCGGCGTGGCCGCGCCGTTGCCCGCGGCGAGGACGTCCGCCGTCAGCGCGGCGTGCGCCGCGTACAGGTCCTCGCGGATGGAGGCACGCGCCATGGACTGCCAGCGGTCGGCCCGCGGCAGCTCGATGATGCGGTCCATGAGCTGGGTGATGCGCAGCCGGTCGGCGAGGTCGTAGTACACCTCGGCGACGGCCATCGGCTCCTTGCCCGTCCGGTCGGCGACCGCGACGATGTCGAGCGCCGGGAAGGCGGAGGAGAACCCGGCGACGCGCTGGGCGAGTTCGTCGGGGACGCCCGCGCCGGTCAGCTCGTCGCGGATGCTCTGGTACCACTCCTGGTCGGAGCCGCGCAGCAGCTTCGGCAGCTCGGCCCAGACCTCGCTGACGCCCTGGCTGAAGAAGGCGATGGTCTCGGCGAGCTGCAGCGGCTGCGGCCGGTTGTTGAGCAGCCAGCGCGAGCCGCGCTCGACGAGGCGGCGCGAGTGCAGCCTGATCCGGGTCTGCACATCGGCGGCGACGACATTGTCGAGCGCCTCGACGGCGTCCCACACCTCGCCGAGCCCGAAGATCTCGCGGGCCGCCAGCTGCGCCCGCACGATCTCCTCGAGCGAGGCGCCCGTCTCCTCCCGCAGCCGGTGCAGGAAGGTCGAACCGCCCGTGTTGACCGTGTCGTTGACCAGGACGGTCGTCACGATCTCGCGGCGCAGCGCGTGCCCGTCGACCTGCTCGGGGAACCTCTCGTGCAGCGCCTTCGGGAAGTACGCGTGCAGAAGACGCCGCAGATACGGGTCGTCGGGCAGCGTCGTCTGGATCAGCTCGTCGGCGGCCGTGATCTTCGTGTACGCGAGGAGGACGGCGAGTTCGGGCTGCGAAAGACCGCGCGAGGAGTTGAGCAGCTCGCGGATCTGCCGGTCGTTCGGCAGGAACTCCAGGCCTCGGTCGAGGTGGCCCTGCTTGCCGAGCCTGCGCATGAAGCGCTGGTGGGCGTGGAGCAGGGACGGCGCCTGGACGACGGCGTTGGCCAGGGCGGTGTTCTGCGCGTAGTTGTTGCGCAGCACCAACTGGCCGACCTCGTCGGTCATCTCGGCGAGCAGCTTGTTGCGCTGCTTGACGGTCATGTCGCCGTTCGCGACGACCGCGTTGAGCAGGATCTTGATGTTCACCTCGTGGTCGGAGGTGTCCACGCCCGCGCTGTTGTCGATCGCGTCGGTGTTGATGCGGCCGCCGGTGCGCGCGAACTCGATGCGGCCCAGCTGGGTCAGACCGAGGTTGCCGCCCTCGCCGACGACCTTGACGCGCAGGTCGGCGCCGTTGACGCGGATGGCGTCGTTGGCCTTGTCGCCGACGTCCGCGTTCGACTCGGCCGACGACTTCACGTACGTACCGATGCCGCCGTTCCACAGCAGGTCGACCGGCGCCTGCAGGATCGTCTTCATCAGGTCGGCCGGGGTCATCTTGGCGACGCCGGTCTCGATGCCGAGCGCCTCGCGGATGTGCGCGTTGAGCTGGATCGACTTGGCGCTGCGCGGGAAGATCCCGCCGCCCGAGGAGAGCAGCTCCTTCTCGTAGTCGGCCCAGGAGGAACGCGGCAGCTCGAAGAGGCGGCGGCGCTCGGCGTACGAGGTGGCCGCGTCCGGGTTCGGGTCGATGAAGATGTGCCGGTGGTCGAAGGCGGCGACCAGGCGGATGTGCTCGGAGAGCAGCATGCCGTTGCCGAACACGTCACCGCTCATGTCGCCGACGCCGACGACCGTGAAGTCCTCGGACTGGGTGTCGGTGCCCAGCTCCCTGAAGTGCCGCTTGACGGACTCCCAGGCGCCGCGGGCGGTGATGCCCATGCCCTTGTGGTCGTAGCCGGCCGAGCCGCCGGATGCGAAGGCGTCGCCGAGCCAGAAGTTGTAGTCCTCGGCGACCTTGTTGGCGATGTCCGAGAAGGTCGCGGTGCCCTTGTCGGCGGCGACGACGAGGTAGGTGTCGTCCTCGTCGTGACGCACCACGTCCGCCGGGGGCACGACCTCGCCGGCCACCAGGTTGTCGGTGATGTCGAGCAGCGCCGAGATGAAGGTCTTGTAGCAGGCGACGCCCTCCGCCAGCCACGCGTCGCGGTCCACCGACGGGTCGGGCAGCTGCTTGGCGACGAAGCCGCCCTTGGCGCCGACCGGCACGATGACGGTGTTCTTCACCATCTGCGCCTTCACGAGACCCAGGATCTCGGTCCGGAAGTCTTCCTTCCGGTCGGACCAGCGCAGACCGCCGCGCGCGACCTTGCCGAAGCGCAGGTGCACGCCCTCGACGCGGGGCGAGTACACCCAGATCTCGTACGCGGGACGGGGCGCGGGCAGATCGGGGATGGCCTGCGGGTCGAACTTCATGGAGACGTAGTTGTGCGGCGTGCCGCCCCCCGCCTCCTGGAAGAAGTTGGTGCGCAGGGTCGCCTTGATGACGGTGAGGAAGGACCGCAGGATCCGGTCCTCGTCCAGCGAGGCCACCTGGTCGAGCGCCCCGTCCAGCTCTTCGAGGAGCCCGTCGGTCAGCTCGGTCCCGGCCCGCTGGTGGTCCGGCGACATCCGGGCCTCGAAGAGCGAGACGAGCAGCCGCGTGGTGTGGACGTTGTTGCGGAGGGTGTCCTCCATGTAGTCCTGGCTGAAGGTGGCCCCGGCCTGGCGCAGGTACTTGGCGTACGCCCGCAGGACCATCGCCTGACGCCAGTTGAGCCCGGCGCGCAGGACCAGCGAGTTGAACCCGTCGACCTCGGCGGCACCGGTCCAGGCGGCGGCGAAGGCCTCCTGGAAGCGCTCGCGGCCGTCGTCGCCGAGGTAGTCGCCGTTGCCGTTCGGGGACTTGGGCATGCGCAGGCCGAAGTCGTAGATCCACGCGTGCGTACGGTCCGTGCAGCGCAGCTCGTACGGACGCTCGTCGGTGACCTCGACGCCGAGGCGCTGCAGGACCGGCAGGACCGCGGAGAGGGAGACCTGGGCGCCGGAGCGGTAGATCTTGAAGCGGCGCTCGCCGGGGGCCGCGCCCACCGGCTCGTACAGGCTGAGCGCGAAGTCCTGGTGCCCCTCGACGAGCTGCTCCAGGTGGACCAGGTCGGCGACGGCGGCGCGCGGCGTGTGGTCGGCCTTGTAGCCCTCGGGGAAGGCGCCCGAGTAGCGGCGGAGCAGTTCGGCGGCGCGCTCCTCGCCGCACTCGGCGGTCAGCGCCTCGGCGAAGCCGTCGGCCCAGGAGCGGGCGGCCTCGACGAGCCGTCCCTCGATGCGCTCGATGTCCGCGTCGGAGAGGTCGGGGACCTCGGCGCCCTTGGGCACCCTGACCACGAAGTGGATGCGGGAGAGGATCGACTCCGTGTTCCAGGCGGTGAAGTCGACGCTGGCGCCGTTCAGCTCCTCCTTGAGGATGTCGATGATCCGCAGCCGGACGCCCGTGGTGTAGCGGTCGCGCGGCAGGTAGACGAGCGCGGAGTAGTAGCGCCCGTACTCGTCCTTGCGCAGGTAGAGCCGCAGCCTGCGGCGCTCCTGGAGGTAGAGCACGCTGGTCACGATCGACCGGAGCTCGTCGGCGGGCGTCTGGAAGAGCTCGTCGCGGGGGTACGTCTCCAGGATCTGCAGCAGGTCGCGCCCGTCGTGGCTGTTGGCCGAGAACCCGGCGCCCTTCAGGACCTCGGCGACCTTGCGGCGGATGACCGGCACGCGACGCACCGACTCGGTGTACGCGGCGGACGAGAAGAGACCGAGGAAGCGCCGCTCACCGACGACGTTCCCCGCGGCGTCGAACTTCTTCACGCCGACGTAGTCGAGGTAGCTGGGCCGGTGCACGGTGGCCCGGCTGTTGGCCTTGGTCAGCACGAGGAGCTTGTGCTCGCGGGCCTTGGCGCGCGCGTCGGCGGGCAGCCGGTTGAAGGACGGGCTCACCGGGTGGTGGTCGTCGCCGTCGTGCTGCGGGTCGGCGCGCAGGATGCCGAGGCCGGTGCCGGGGACGGCGGCCAGCGAGTCGTCGTCCGTGAGGGTGTACTCGCGAAAGCCCAGGAACGTGAAGTGGTTGTCGGCGAGCCACCTGAGCAGCTCGCGGGCCTCCTCGACCTCCTGTCCCGGCAGGTCGCCCGCGGTGGGCTCGGAGGGCAGCTCGTCCGCGATGCGCAGCGCGGAGTCACGCATCTTCTCCCAGTCCTCGACCGTCTCGCGCACGTCGGACAGGATCCGGAGCAGATCGGCGGTGATCTGCTTCAGGTCGGCGCGGTCGGTCTCGCGGTCCATCTCGACGTGGATCCACGACTCGGTCACGGCGTCGTGCGGACGCTCGTCGGCGACGTCGGTCAGCACGTCGAGGAGCTTGCCGGTGACATCGCGGCGCACGACGACCTGCGGGTGGATCACCACGTGGATGCCGCGGCCCTGGCGGGAGAGCTCGTTGGTGACGGAGTCGACGAGGAAGGGCATGTCGTCGGTGACCACCTCGACGACGGAGTGGCTGCAGGTCCAGCCGTTCTCCTCGACCGTCGGGGTGTGGACCCGCACGTTGGCCGTCCCCTGGGGGCGGTTCTCGGCGAGCCGGTAGTGGGAGAAGGCGGCACCGAAGACGTCGACCGGGTCGCGGTCGGCCAGGTCCTCGGGGGCGGTGTGCAGGTAGTAGCGCTGGAGGAACGCGAGGGCCGTGTCCTGGTCCGGCGTGGCCCCATTCGTCCCGGTCGGTGCGCCGCTCGGTAGGCGCCCTCCGACCGGGCTGTTCTCAGCTACCCGGGCGGCCCGCGCGAGCAGCTCGGCCTTGGCTTCGTCCAGCTTGGTCTGCATTGTCCTCTGACTCCTGTCGCGCGCCGTTGCGTGACGTAGAAGGAAGTGATGTGACGTAACGCCGGGGCGCGGGGTCTCCGGCCGGAATCGACGTTATGCCGCGGTGAGAGATGAGTGGGCGGTTATCCGCCATCTTCAGCGCTTTCGCCGACAGATGGGTTGCTAGGCCGGATCGGCCGCACCACGAAGAAGCGTCAGCGATGGCCCGGGCACGGATGTCCTCCGTGTGCCCCGGGCGAAGGGCGGGGGCGTTCGCGCCCCCGCGGGATATCGCGCTGATCACGGGTCAAGGCTATCGCCCCGCACCGGGGAGCCGTCATGAGCCGTATGTGTACAAAAGCGGGGGTCGAACTTTGACAGTCTGCACAGTCCCGCCGGGCACGCGGCACGCTACGGCCCTCTTGGCAAACCGGACGCGGGGAGGCACGTTGAGCAGGACGGGCAACGGACACGCGCGACGGACTCGGGGAGCGAGCACCGATGGCAGCCAAGATCCTGATAGTGACCGGTGACGCGGCGGAGTCGCTGGAGGTCCTCTACCCCTACCAGCGGCTGCGCGAGGAGGGCTACGACGTCCACATCGCCGCCCCGGCCCGCAAGAAGCTGCAGTTCGTGGTGCACGACTTCGAGCCGGGCTTCGACACCTACACGGAGAAGCCGGGCTACACCTGGCCCGCGGACCTCGCCTTCTCGGAGGTGGATCCCGGCCAGTACGCCGCCCTGGTGATCCCCGGCGGCCGGGCCCCGGAGTATCTGCGCAACGACCCGGAACTCCGCAAGCTCCTCAAGTCCTTCTTCGACGCGGACAAGCCGGTCGCGCAGATCTGCCACGGCCCGCTCCTGACCGCGGCGATCGGCGGCCTCAGCGGCCGCAGGGTCACGGCGTACCCGGCCCTGGAGATGGACATGCAGGCGGCGGGCGCGACCTTCCAGGACGCGGAGGCGGTGGTGGACGGCACCCTGGTCTCGGCCCGCGCGTGGCCCGACCACTCCGGCTGGATGCGGGAGTTCCTCACGGTGCTGCGGGCGAAGGCTCCGGTGACGTAGGGACTGGAGAGCGGAGCCGGATTCTCACCTCCCGCTAGGTATACGGATCCCCGTATCCCGCCCCACATCGGTATGCCGATCCTCACGCATACCGATGGCGGGACGCCACCCCGGAAGGCAGTGTTCGTGATGCGCCGCCTCGCCTGAGGCTGCGGCAACGGGCGGCGGGGTGTGGCATGCCTGGTCAACTCCCCCACGGCTGTCATGGCAAGGCACCCCGCCCCACCGCCGCACCGCGAAACGGCCGACGCGGCCGCCTGCCCTTGTCGGCGAGGGCAGGCGGAGCGCGTGTCACGGCGGGGAGGCTCCTACGGGGACGGCCCGGTACGGGCTGCGGGAACAGCTCGGCGCCGCGGGAGGACTACCCCGCCCCCGTGAGCCCCGCGATCTCCGTCCGCGACCCCACCCCCAGCTTCGCCAGAATGTGCTCGACATGCGCGTCCGCGGTCCGCTTGGAGATGACGAGCCGCTCGGCGATCTCCCGGTTCGACAGCCCCTGCGCCACGAGCACCGCCACCTCCCGCTCCCGCCGGGTCAGCACATCGGCCCCCACGGCCCGCTGCCCGGACCGCTGGGCGGGCGGCCTGCACGGGGTGTCCGCGTCGGCCCGCACCGCGTCGAGTACCTGCTGCCCGGACAGCCGCGCCCCCACCGCGTGCCAGCGGTCGAACTGCTTGCCGCCCAGCGCCTCCCGCACGGACTTGCGCGTGGCCTCCTGCTGTTCCAGGAGCGTGGGCAGCATCCCGATGGGATCACCGCCGAGACGCCGCGCGTTCTCCGCGTACCCGAAGAGCCAGGCGGCCCGCACCGGGCGGCCGCCCCGCGCCGCCGCCCACGCCAGACCGTGGCAGCACATCGCGGCCACCAGGACCTCGTCGACCTCGCTCGCCGCCTCAAGAGCCCGGCACAGCGAGGCGACGCCCGCGTCCCACTCCCCCGCGAGCCACTGCACGAGCCCCTGCGCCATGAGCGTGGACCCGTAGATCTGGCGTTCACCGGTGCCCTCGAGCCGGGCGAGCCCCTGCCCGCACAGGTCGAGCGCCCCCTCGGTGTCCCCGAGGACGGCCCGCAGCAGCGCGCCTTCGTACCCCATCACCACCAGGCCGAGCAGGGTGTCACTGCTCGTCATCCGCCGCCGTACGTCCTCCAGGCCCGCGAGCCCCGTCTCCTCGCCGCACAGCGCCGCGAGCCCGCTGACGTACCCCTCGGCGAACAGCGCCACCTCCTCGTCGCCCGCGCGCACCGCGCACTCCAGGGCGAGCGCCATCCGCTCGACGGCCGTCGCGAGATCCGCGGTCCACACGGCGAAGGCACCGGTCCCCAGCAGCCCCCAGGCCCGCGCCGCGCAGTCCTCGGGGACGAGCTCCAGGCCCTTCTCCATCCAGTACCCGCCTTCGGAGAGCGCCCCCGAGGCCCGCCAGTGCGGCCAGAGCCGGGCCGCGAGCCTGAGCCCTTCCGCCGCCCGCCCCTCGGTCGCGTACGCGTACTCCAGGGCGGCCCGCAGATCGGCGATCTCCGCACGGACCGCGCGGTGCAGCGCGGGCTGCCGGTCGCTGAAGAACCCTTCCTCGAAGCGCCGGCCCAGATCCCGGTAGTACGCGAAGTGCCGCGCCCGCAGCGCCGCGCCCCCGTCCCCCTCCACCGCGCCGAGCCGCTCGGCGCCGTACTCCCGCAGGGTGTCGAGCAGCCGATAGCGGTTCCCCGACTCGCCGAACCGCTGCACCACGGACTTGTCGACGAGCCCGATGAGCTGCCCGAGCACCTCACCCACGGGCAACTCGCCGCCCCCGCAGACCTGTTCGGCGGCCGACAGCTCGAAGGACCCGGCGAAGACGGACAGCCGCGCCCACAGCAACTGCTCGGCAGGCGTGCACAGTTCGTGCGACCAGTCGATGGCCGTACGCAGGGTCTGATGCCGCGACAGCGCGGTGCGGCGCCCCCCGGTGAGCACCTGGAACCGGTCGTCGAGCCGCGCGACCAGCTCCTCGACGGACACCGCCCGCAACCGCACGGCGGCCAGCTCCAGGGCCAGCGGAATGCAGTCGAGCCGCCGCGTCAGCGCAAGCAGCCGCTCCCGGTTCCCGTCGTGCACCGCGAAGCCCGGCACCACCGACGCCGCCCGCTGCGCGAAGAGCTCCACGGCATCCTCGGGCGCCAACGGCGACACCGGGCAGCAGTGCTCACCCGGCACATCCAGCGGCTGCCTGCTGGTCGCGAGCACACACACGTCCGCGGCCTCGCGCAGCACGATGTCGGAGAGCATCGCGCACGCGTCGACGAGATGCTCACAGGTGTCGAGCACGATGAGCAGCCGCCGCCCCTGCAGATGCGCCACGACCGCGTCGAGCGGCGCCATCCCGGACTGCTCCGGCAGTTCGAGGACGGCGGCGAGCGTCGCGGGGATCAACTCCGGGTCCCTCAGCGCGGACAGCTCGGCCAGCCACACCCCATCAGGAAACCGCTCCCCGAGCCCGGCCGCGGCCCGCAGCGCGGTACGGCTCTTGCCCACGCCCCCCGGCCCGACCAGCGTGACGAGCCGCGCGTACTCGAACGCCGCCCGCACCTGCGCCAGTTCATCCGCCCGCCCGACGAACGAGGTCAATTCCGCGGGCAGTTGCCCACCCCGCCGCTGCCCGAAGCCGAAACCCATAGCGCTACCGCCCCCGTCACGTCGTCCCGCAAGGCTCACCCCGCCGAGGATCCCACCACAGCGTACGCAGAACGATGCGGAGCGTGAACGGAGTCCCCGAAACCACCCACCGGGATCCCGTCAGGCCGCGAGCCGCTCCGCCTCCGCCACTGCCTCCGCGAGACTGTCGACCACCGGCACCCCGGCCTCCTCCAGGCTCCGCCTGCTGTGCGACCCACCGGTGTAGAGCACGGCCCGGGCCCCCACATGCGCGGCGGCCACGGCGTCATCAACGGCGTCCCCCACGACGACGACCCGCTCCACGGCAGCCACCCCGCCGAGCGCCTCCAGATGCCGCACCATCCGCTCGGCCTTTCCGGCATGCGAATCGTCCATGCGCCCGTCGATGCGTACGAAGTGCTCCTCGATCCCGTGCCTGCGCACGATCGGCACCAGGTGCTCATGCGGAGCCAGCGACAACAACGACTGCGTACGCCCGTCGGCCCGCCGCTCGGCCAACAACTGCGCGGCCCCCTCGGTCAGCCCGCAGTTCTCCACCCGGGCCCAGTAGTGCTTGTGGAAGACGGCGTCCATGACCCGCCACTCCGCCTCACTCGGCAACCGCCCGATCAACCGCTCGTAGAACCTGGGAATCGGCACGCAGTACAGATCGCGATACCTCTCCAGCGTGATCGCCTCAAGCCCGATCTCCGCGAACGAGGCGTTCGTGGCCTCGATCACGGTGTGTATGTCATGCAGGAGGGTCCCGTTCCAGTCCCACACAATATGCGCCCCGCGCAACGTCTTCCCCATACCCAAACGCTACCCGCCCCCCACCCACCTGCACCGCGCCCGGCACTGGGGCGGGGGAGCACACCCACCCCCGGGCCTGCGGGGAAGTCGGCGGCGCACCCACTCCCAGGGCTGCGAGGGCCCCCACCGGCCCGCAGCCGCAAACGCTCGCGAGGGGACGTGGGGGTATGTGCGCACGGAGCACCTCGACCCACCCTGACGGCAAACACTGACCGAGGCATCAACCACGGGATAGCGAGTACGCACATACCCCCACGGCCCCGCCCCACAGCCAAGCCCAAGGCGAGACGCCAGCCCAGGCGCCCCCGCCAGCAACAACCTCAGTCGATCAACCCAGGAATCTCCTGCGTAGCAAACCAAAGCAGCTCATGATCCTCCGCCCCATCCACCACGAACCGCGCATCATCATCCCCAAGATCCGCCGCCCCGAGAGCCGCAGCCGCAGCCCCCACGTCCCCCTCCGCGTCCCCCGCATCCACATGCACCGCCGCAGCCTTCCCCAAGGAAAGCCCCGCAGCGATCCGCACCTCCCCGAGCGCCCCCTGATCCAGCCCCCGGTCCGGATCCGCCACCGCCACCCCGTCCGGCACATCCGCCGCCAGCACGACCCGCCGCCGCGCAGCCCCCGGATCCCCCGCCACGAGCCGCAACGACGCCGACGCCGCCCGGCTCAACGCCGCGTACTCGAGCTCCTCGATGTCATCGGAGACGTACCACTCCCGCAGCGCGGGCGTCACGGCATAAGCGACCAGCGGCCCGGGCCCCAACTCCCCGGCCTTGTACGCCTCGGCCAGCCGGGGCAGTGTCAGGGGAACGTAGACGCGCATGGCTGATGACCGCTTTCGTTCGTGGCCACGGAGGGCCTTCGTGGCCGTTGAGAGGCCCAGGATACGTGCGGGAGTCCCCCTTCGAGGTGCCCCCACCACGGCCGGAAGCGTCGACCCGCGTCCCGAAATTCACCCGGTACACCCCCGTACCCACCGCGCTCCCGCCCCCTCCCGTCCACCGGATAGGTGAACCCCGGGCCCCCTTCCCGCACCCGCACCGTTCCCTTGCGGCTTCCCCCGCCACCGCCGTACAAGATCCCCAACAAAAAGTTACTTACGGGTACCGGCGACCGGCACCGGCCCACCCACCAGCACCACCACTCACCCGCACCACCGGAGGAGAGCCCCATGCGCAAGGTGATGACAAGGCCACGCCCCCGCCCCACCGCCACACGCCCACCCGCAGGCCGCCCACCCACCCGCAAGGACGCCCGCCGCCCCACGCCTCCCGGCCCGGGTCCGGGTCCGGGTCCGGGCCCGTCCCGCCGCCAACCCCCCGCCACGATCCCCGCACAGCCACCCCCGCACCCCACGGAACTCTTCGCGGAACGCCTCGTCCTGGTCCTCAGCGGCCAGCGCCCCCTGCACTGGGTGGCCCGCCACATCGCGAACACGGCCTTCGACGACCTGGCCCGCCTTGCCGAACTCCGCCCGCTCGGCACGGACGGCGGCCACCGCCCCACGATCCACCGCATCGGCCACTACCAGCCGCACCCCGAGACGTACGAGGTGTTCGCCCGCATCGCGACGGGCCCCAGGCTCAGGGCACTGGCCTTCAGGCTGCACCGCGGAGCGGACAGAAGGTGGCGATGCACAGCGGTAGAAGCCTGAAAAACGCCCCAGGAGCCCTCTCTCTCCCCCCCCCCATTACTTTCTACGTAGCCCCGCAACGGGGTTACCGGCCTTCGGAGTTG